>DJXY01000102.1 GCA_002449915.1 Oribacterium sp. UBA6992 | reverse complement strand
ACCTTTGCAAGACTTGTCCGCAGCCGTACGCTGGAGCTTAAGGACTCGGTCTTTGTTATGGCTGCCCGCGGACTCGGAACATCGGACGTGGAGATCCTTTTGCGGCATATCCTGCCGGGCGCAATTCCGAGCATTATCATCCAATATACCATGTCGATCGGAAATTCGATCCTGACGGCATCCAGCTTAAGCTTCCTCGGAATGGGCGCGGTGCCTCCGACACCGGAGTGGGGACTGCTGCTCTCCAACGGCAGAAACTACATGATGACAGATATGTTTGTTACACTGTTCCCGGGTCTTGCCATTTTCCTTACGGTATTAAGCTTTAATATCCTGGGAGATGGTTTAAGAGATGCATTGGATCCAAAGCTCATGGATTAAGGAGAAACGGACATGAATGAAAAGGATGATATCATACTAAAAATAGATAACCTTCATACCTGGTTCCACACGGACAGCGGTATTGTCAAGGCGGTAGATGGTGTGGATCTGACACTCCGCAAGGGACATACGCTGGGCATCGTAGGAGAATCCGGCAGTGGTAAGAGTGTAACGGCGCTCTCAGTGATGGGACTTCTCATGAAGACCAAGGGCAAGATTGAGGATGGTGCGATTTATCTTGACGGTGAGGACATAGTGACGTTTCCGGAGGATAAGAAGCGGGAGCTGCGCGGTGGCAAAATTTCGATGATTTTTCAGGAGCCGATGACAAGTCTCAATCCGATCATGAAAATCGGTGACCAGATTGTGGAAGCGATCCGCGCGCACCAGAAGGTCTCGGACCGTGAAGCAAGAGAGCAGGCGCTCAGCATGCTGAAGCTGACGGGGGTACCGAGACCGGAGCATATGATGCGGGAGTATCCGTTTGAGCTGTCCGGCGGGCAGCGGCAGAGAGTCATGATCGCCATGGCGCTGGTCTGTAAGCCGGAGGTGCTGATTGCCGATGAGCCGACGACCGCTCTGGATGTTACGATTCAGGCACAGATCCTGGAGCTCATGAATCAGCTGAAAAAAGAGACGGGAACATCTATCCTGTTTATCACCCATGACCTTGGTGTGGTTGCGCAGGTCTGTGATGATGTGGATGTAATGTACTGCGGACATATTGTGGAGCAGGGTACGGTACGGGACATTTTTAAATCCCCGCGGCATCCGTATACCAAAGGGCTTCTCGACTCGATTCCACGGATCGGAGAGGGGCGGGATGAGCTTTACTCGATTCCGGGGAATGTGCCGAATCCGAAATACATGCCGGAGGGCTGCCGTTTTGCACCGCGGTGCGCAAGATGTACGGAAGCCTGCAAAAAGGAACCCGGCTTTACAGACTTTGGACATGGACATATCTGCCGGTGCTGGAATCCGGTGCCTGCGGAAGGAGTACAGGAAAGTGAGGGTACGGTAAATGGATGATTATATTTTACGGGCGGAAAACCTCCAGGTGTACTATCCGATCCATACGGGCGTTTTTAAAAACAGCTATGTTAAAGCTGTTGATTATGTAAGCTTTGAGGTGCCGAGAGGCAAGGTGTTTGGTATTGTAGGAGAGTCGGGCTGTGGCAAGTCCACGCTCGGTCGGGCGGTCTGCAGACTGGAGCCGATCACCGGAGGCAAGGTGTATCTTGACGGAGAGGATATCACAACACTGAGCGGTGATAAGCTGAGAGCAATCCGTAAAAAAATTCAGATGGTATTTCAGGATCCGTATGCTTCCTTAAATCCTCGTATGACGGTGTTCCAGATCATCGAGGAACCGCTCCGGGTACATCATCTGACACACTCCAAGGAGGAGTCGGAGCAGAGGGTGCTTGCGCTTATGCGGCAGGTGGGTCTCGATGATTACCAGCTGAACCGTTATCCGCATGAGTTCTCCGGCGGTCAGCGGCAGCGTATCGGCATTGCCAGAGCGCTGGCAGTGGAGCCAGAGGTGATTGTCGCGGACGAGCCGGTTTCGGCGCTCGACGTATCCATCCAGGCGCAGGTTCTTAATCTACTTGCAAAGCTTCAGAAGGAGCTGAATCTTACGCTGATTTTTATTTCGCATGATCTGTCTGTTGTAGAGCATATCAGCGATCAGGTGGGTGTCATGTACCTGGGGAACTTTGTGGAGGCAGCCGATAAGGATGAGCTTTATAAAAATCCGCTGCATCCCTATACCCAGGCGCTTCTTTCCGCGATTCCGATTCCGGATCCGGATAAGAGAAACAAGCTGATTCCGCTGGAAGGCACAATTCCATCCGCGGTTAATCCGCCCAGCGGCTGCAAGTTCCATACCCGCTGCCCGAAATGCATGGAATGCTGCCGGACGATTGCGCCGAAGCGTTATCAGGTAAGCGACAACCATTATGTATACTGCCATCTCTATGACGACAAGAACTAGGAGGATATTCCGATGAATCGTGAATTGTTACAGGCACTGTCCAATGCATTTGGTCCGAGTGGATATGAGGAGGAAGTGCTTCGCAGCGCGGAGCCGTTTCTTAATGGGCTGTCTTATGAGAATGATGCCATGAATAATCTTTACATCCGTCTCCCGGGAGAGAAACGGGATGGAAGACCGGTATTGCTTCTGGATGCGCATCTGGATGAATGCGGGATGATGGTACAGAGTATTGCTGATGACGGATCACTCCGCATCATCTTGCTCGGTGGTATGCATCCGACCAGCCTGCCGGCACACTCTGTACGGATCCGCAACCGGAAGGGCGAATACGTCCGCGGCATTATTGCGGCAGAACCGGTGCATTTTATGACAGAGGAGGAACGGAAGCATACAAATGTGGCGGTGGAAACACTGAAACTGGATGTTGGCGCAGTGAGCCGGGAAGAGGTGATCGAGTTCTTTGGCATCCACGAGGGAGATCCGATTGTTCCAGATGTGAGCTTTGACTATGATGAGAAGCATGGGCTTTGCTTTGGCAAGGCGTTTGATAACCGTGTGGGCTGTGCCGCAATCATTGAAATCATGCAGCGTCTTAAGGAGGACGGTGATGCAGGAAATCTGGCAGTGATCCCTACGGCAGCGCTGGCAGCCCAGGAGGAGGTTGGCGAGCGTGGAGCTACCGTCACCGCACAAAGAGTAAAGCCGGATCTAGCGATTGTGTTTGAGGGATCGCCTTCGGATGATTTTTATTTCGGCGTGCAGCAGGCACAGTGCCGGATGGGTGAGGGAACCCAGATCCGCATCATGGATAAGAGCTATATTTCCAATCCTGCCTTTATTTCGGTTGCAGAGCAGATTGCAGCAAAGTATCATATCAGATATCAGGAGGCTGTCCGGAGAGGCGGCGGTACCAACGCGAGTGTTATCAGCCTTACAAACCATGCAGTGCCGGTACTGGTGCTTGGTGTGCCCTCACGCTATGTGCATTCGCATTATAATTTCTGTAAGGCAGCGGATGTGGACGCCACGATTGAGCTTGCGTACCGTCTAGTGCGGGAGCTTGGCAGTGACGAGGTAAAACATATACTTCGTAAGGATATATTGGGAGGTAGAGCATGATGCGTCCGGTAATTGGTATTTTGGGAAATACGCTTATGACCACGCCCGGGCTTTTTAAGAGCGCGGAAAAGGAATATGTCAATGCGGACTATATCCAGGCAGTGCTTCAGAATGGCGGTGCGCCGGTGCTGATCCCTTCGTTTGCACTCCGGAAGGATCCGGAGTCTGTGATGCGGGTGCTGGATGGACTTCTGATTCCGGGCGGCGAGGATGTGCATCCGTTTCTGTATCATGAGGAGCCGCTGGAGAAGTGCGGTGAAGTGCGTCCGGAGGTTGATATGGCGTGGAAGGCGGCATTTGATTACGCTTTTGCACATAAGCTTCCAATGCTTGGAATCTGCAAGGGAATCCAGTTTATCAACGTGATGCTGGGCGGATCGCTGTATCAGGATCTCTCATATCGTGAGGTGCCGAGTAATAAGCACCTCCAGAGCCTGGAGAGGTCATATTTGTTTCATCATGTGACGATTGAGGCGGACAGCCGGCTCGCCAAGATCCTGGGCGGGACCGAGGTTGAAACGAACTCGATGCATCATCAGAGTGTGCGTGCGCTTGGTAAAGGACTTCGTGTGGTAGCACAGGCAAGGGACGGTGTGATTGAGGCGCTGGAGGATGCGGACGGTCTGATTGAGGCTGTGCAATGGCATCCGGAGGGTCTCATTGAATCAAATCCGGTGATGAACCAGCTGTTCCGTGATCTTGTGAACCGGGCGGAGAAGCGGAAAACCGCGGTGGTGTGAGGAGTTGTGCGGATTTGACAGGACTTTTAACAGGACTTGTCGATCTGCTGATATTGCCCTGCCTGCTTCGCTTTGCTCGTTAAACTCGCGGGCTTGCATGAGCTTGAGCACGAGAATCGCGTAGGGATGTTTTAAATTGGGTATGATTAAGGAAGAGCCGTTGTCTTGGTGTTGGCTGAGATGGCGGCTCTTTTTTCGAGGGATAATCACCGGAAAACCATGAAATTGATATCAGGCAGATGTTAGAACTAACTTGAAAACATTTTACGATAGGATTATAATATTCCCTGAAAGGAATATGATGGATGATAGATGTAGACTACTATACTTTTGAAGACGGTTCCAATCCTATTGATCCATATCTTGAATCATTGGATAAAAAAATGCGAGCGAAGGTGTTGAGGTCATTTCTTATGTTGGAGGAATTTGGAATATCACTTCGCTTGCCTTATTCTGAGAATCTTGGAGATGGGATATTTGAATTAAGAGTAAAACAAGGTAGTGATATAGAGAGAGTACTTTATTTTTTCTATATTGGTAATAAAGCGATTCTTACAAACGGGTTTACTAAAAAACAACAAAAAACGCCAAAAGGCGAAATTCAGCTTGCGAAGGATAGACGAAATGATTATATCAGGAGGCATTCAAATGAGTGATTTCAGAAAGAGTTTGGAAAAAAATTTAAAGGATCCAGAATTCAAGGCTGAATGGGACGCATTGGAACTTGAATATCAGATTCAAGCGGAATTGATTCGCGCAAGAATTGAAAGCCGTATGACACAGGCTGAACTGTCTAAAAAAAGTGGAATCAGGCAGTCCAATATTAGTAGAATCGAAAATGGTAACGCATTACCAAAGTTGGATACATTACAGGCACTTGCCACAGCTATGGGAAAAAAGCTTAAAATTTCAATGGTATAAAGTGTGGCAGGAAATAGATCATAACCAGCCGGATGCAAATCCTCCTTGAAATGATGTGGTTGGTAAGATAGTAGTCATAGAGCTCCTTTCCTTTGGCTTATGACTTCAATAATCATATTTTACTAAAGATCGAGCTCTTTTTTTCATTCATTTAGAGGTCAAAAATGTTCTAAAAAGAGGCGAAAAGCCCCTCAAAGGTTGATGATATTCAGTCACTCGAGAATCTATTTAAAATTCCCAATTCGTGGTACGATATTACTGCTTCAGAGAGTTTTTTGAAACAAGTATTAGAAATAGTTTGGCGGGTCCGCAGTAGCTTGCTTTAGGACAATTCGGATGACTTTTCCCCGCGCAAATTATAATGTAGCTATGATGCGTTAACAGGATCCGTTTAGGACAGATAGGAGGGTGTTGTGTTAAATGCAGTTGGCCGGGAAATTCCGGATGAAATTCTTGAGAAGTATCATAAGGAGCCATTCAGAGGCAGCAAGTTTAGGGACAATCAGGCATATACCAAGGCCGCTCCGACGGTCCGTGGTATGGTAGATCCAAAGCGCAGCAAGATGGTTTCATCGATCCGGGAGGCACTGGAAAAGTGCGGCGCGCATGATGGAATGGTATTTTCCTTTCATCATCATTTCCGTGATGGAGACTTTGTTGTTAACATGGTGATGCAGGCAGCAGAGGAGATGGGACTTAAAGATCTTACGGTCTGCGCATCTTCGCTGGGAGCCGCTCATAAAACCGTTGCGGATCTGATCGAGAAGGGCATTGTCACGGGGATCCAGACCTCCGGCATCCGGGATCGTATCGGTGAGGATGTCTCCAGCGGACTTCTTAAGACTCCGGCAATCATTCGTTCGCATGGCGGCAGAGTCAGAGCCATCGAGGAGGGAGATGTCCATATTGATATTGCATTCATAGGCGCGCCGACAGCGGATGAATACGGAAATCTCCGCGCGGTGGGCGGTAAGAGTGACTGCGGTGTCCTATCCTACTCGATGGTGGACGCGCGTTTTGCAGATCATGTCGTCGCGATCACAGACACCCTTGTGCCGTTTCCTAATTTCCCGCCATCTATTTCCATGGTGGATGTGGACTATGTCTGCGTAGTGGATCAGATCGGAAATCCGGATAAAATCGCGAGTAATGTTATCCGCATGACAGAGGATGTGCGGGAGCTTACGATGGCGGAAAACTGCGCACGTGTCATGGCGGCAACACCGTATTTTAAGGATGGTTTTTCCTTCCAGACGGGCGGTGGCGGAGCTTCGCTTGCAGTGACACGCTTCCTTGAGCCGTATCTCAGCGAACGGAAGATCCAGATGTCCTTTGGCATCGGTGGTATTACCAAGCCTATGTGCGAGCTTCTGGAGAAAGGCTACATTCGCAATCTTGTAGACGCGCAGTGCTTTGACAAGGGCGCGATCCGTTCCATCCAGGAGGATCCGCGGCACTTTGAGATTTCCACCTCGGAATACGCCAATCCGATGAACAAGGGTGCATTTGTGAACCGGCTGGATTTTGTCATCCTGGGTGCGCTGGAGATCGATACGGATTTCAATGTGAATGTAACTACCGGCTCGGATGGCGTGCTGCGTGGAGCTCCGGGCGGGCATCCGGATACGGCGGCAGGCAGCAAATGCTCTATCATCGTGGCGCCGCTGATCAGAAGCCGGATTCCGACCGTGGTGGACCGGGTGGTTACGGTTGTGACACCGGGAGAGGATGTGGATGTGCTTGTAACGGACTACGGCATTGCGGTGAACCCGCGTCGTCCGGATCTATGCGAATGTCTTAAAGCGGCAGGATTACCGCTGGTGCGGATTGAGGACCTGCGCGATATGGCGTACAGCATTGTGGGGGTGCCGGAGCCGGTGGAATTTCTTGAGCCGGTGGTTGGTATCATCGAGGCAAGAGATGGCTCGATCATGGATGTCGTACGTGAGGTGAAGCCAATGGGCAAGATGCACGTGATCGGGTGAGAGCTCAGCGGTACACACAATGATAGGAGGACAAGAGTATGAGTAGAAAAATTGAACTGCCGGATGCATATGTACAGGTGATGGAGCAGTATGCGGAGGCAAATCACCAGACATTTGAGACGGCATTTGCCAATCTGTTTGACTTTATACAGATTAAGGATGAAAGCTTCCAACGGGTGCAGATTGCGATCGAGGAGCCGAAGCAGTATTTGACGGATCCGGAGGATCTTAATGCGCCGGCGGTTCGGCAGATGTTTATGGATATTTTTGGCGAGGATACGGTAGGGGCAACTGTACGCTGTTATTATGATGAAGACCGGGCAGAGCTGCTGCTTTTGGACGTGGAATATGATTCCGAGATTCCTCTCTGGAATATCCTTGAAATGTTCCATAATAAGATCCCGGGCATGGACATTGTTGATGATGTGCTTCGCTTACATTATGTGACAGATGGCTATGGTGAGATCATGGAACTCATTGAGGAGATCCGGGCGGAGCTTCTGGATCCGGAGCATGATGACAGCCATGAGACTGCGGGATATTATGAGTCCATTTTTGACGATCCAGAGCAGGAAGATATGCTTGAGGATGCCATGGAGGACATGGACGAAGATATAGACAAAGGCCTGGATCTGTGTATGAACCAGGCAGCAGATGATTCAGCCAATGAAGCTGCGGAGGCTGAGGACGAGGATCCGGATCTTGAGGGCGAATGAAGCTTGCGGGTGAGAGCGTTTCTTATGAAAAGTCTCTGAGGACTCCTGGCGGTAAAAATGAAGTTTGTGGGTGAGAGAGATTCGGCCTATAATCTCATCCGTGCAAATTTCTACCCGAATGAGCGGTGGAAACAGCGTTTCGGAAAGGCCGAAAGATGGTGCTTTCGGTCTATATGAGATTTCGATGGCGTACGTACCCGAATGTCTGCTTCATTTTCGGGTATGTTTGATAAAAATTTATGTATAGACCGAATTCAAATTTGAAATTGCCTTATTAAGGATGATTTCCATGGAAGATGAGAGTGAATTCGGGTACGTTTTTGCAGCGACAATCCTATAGGCCGAAAAAAGGCCCGGATTTCACCAGTCTGAAAGAGCGAGGCAAAGCGAGGGATAACATGATTCGGGTACGTTTAACAGCGACAATCCTAAAGCCCGAAAAACGCCCGGATTTCTCCAACCTGATAGAGTGAACCAAAGCAGAGGATGACGTTATCCGGGTTGTTTT
>DJXY01000022.1 GCA_002449915.1 Oribacterium sp. UBA6992 | reverse complement strand
TGCCCCGGCTTGCGGAGAGATAAATTTTGTCGTCGCGGACAATCGGAAGCTCGGACAGCGGGTATTTGCGGTCGGATTTATTCATGAGATACAGCACCGGGATAGAGCCCGCTCCGAGATCCTTGAGCGTCTGCGCGGTCACATCCATTTGCATCTGATAATTCGGGTCCGAGAAATCCACAACCTCGAGGATCAGATTGGCATTGAGCGCCTCGTCCAAGGTCGAACGGAAGGCGTCCACGAGGTCATGCGGAAGGTTGTTGATAAATCCGACAGTGTCTGAAAGCAGGAAGTCGCGGTGGTCGCCGGGCGTGATTTTGCGAACGGTGGTGTCCAGTGTGGCAAAAAGCATGTCCTTGACCATGACCTTTTTTTCCTCGTCCTGTCCGTAGGCGTCAATCAGCTGGTTCATCAGTGTGGATTTGCCTGCATTGGTGTAGCCCACCAGCGCGACGAGAGGCATGCCGCTGTGCTCACGCTTTTTCCGCTGGGTGAGGCGGTTCTGCGAAATTTCCTTTAATTCGCGGCGAAGTGCGGCGAGCTGCTTCTGAATGTGCCGGCGGTCGAGCTCAATCTGGGTTTCGCCGGCGCCCTTGTTGGACATGGATCCGCCGGTGCCGCCCTGCCGGGAGAGATTCTGGCGGAGACCGACGAGCCGCGGCAGCATGTACTGGAGCTTGGCGGCGTCGACCTGCATGCGTGCTTCCCGGGTCCGCGCGCGGTCCGCAAATATATTTAAAATGAGGTTGGTGCGGTCAATGACTTCGACCTCGAGATCGTGCGCGAGGTTTGCAAGCTGCTTCGGCGAGAGGGCGTTGTTAAAGACTACAAGATCCGCGTCCTCCAGAAATACCCGTTGCTTGATTTCCTCCACCTTGCCGGAGCCGATGAAGTAGGCAGCATCCTCACTCACGATATTCTGGGTGATCGTCGCGACCACCTCGAGATTCTCTGCCTCTGCCAGCCCACGCAGCTCCTCCATGCTGACTTCAAAGCCCTTGTCGTCGGAGAAGCACGCCCCGACAAGTATTGTTTTCCTTTTTTTATCTAAAAGCTCGTTATCGTACATATTTTAAGTTGTTTCCTTTCTGCGGTCCCTGCGGGTGAGTGTCTAGCTTAGGCATGGCACATTGGCATCAACCGTGCTAAACTGCTGTATAGTATAGCCGGACTGGTCCCATCCTGCAACAACGCAATCAATCTGTGCCACCACAACGCAGTCGCCAGAGCCATCATTTTGGATGCGGAAGATCGTTTGATGTGCGGCACTGCCAGGAGACGGTAAGACGCTATTCCACCAGATGTGGGCGATAGCGCGAACCAGGTCAGCGTTTTCAATATCATGATCGTTGCCGGATCAGCCGACAGAATGGAGACATTATGAAACAAACTATGAAGCGATGTATATATGCGGCGCTGTCCGCGGTCTTTGCCATCCTGCTGCTCTTTGTCATTTTTGTGACTTCATTTGAAGCGGTGTGCTACTGGATGCCCGGACTGTACCATCACGAATTTGAGAAATATCAGGTGCTCGAGACGATGAAGACCTGGAAGGGCGACGAAATGACCATGGAGGACCTCGACAAGGTCATGGAGCAGACCATGATTTACCTGCGCGGCGACCGGGAAAACCTGATTGTGGAGACAACCATCAATGGCGATCCTGCCGAGTTTTACAATGCGAATGAAAAATCTCACATGGCAGACGTTCGGGTTTTGTTTGTGCGCTGCCTCACGCTGCGGGCGCTTGCGATCCTGACGCTGCTTGCGATTGCCGCACTCCTGATCGTACTTGCGCATGGGCAGGCATTGCGGATCCTGGGCAGAGGATATCTCGTTACCTGCGCCGTGATCCTGACACTTGTCATTATCCTGGGCTTACTCGCAATGACAGATTTCACAAAATATTTCACGATTTTTCATGAAATATTTTTCAGCCAGGGGAACTGGCTTTTTGACCCGCGGGAGAGCCGCATGATTGATGTCATGCCCGAAGGCTTTTTTTACGATATCGCAGCCCGCGTTTTTATGGTATTCCTGGGCGCAGTGGCGGCACTGCTGATTCCAGACATCATCTTTGCATTTCGGAGCAGATCTAAGCGGCGGGACTGATGACGTAGGAAAATCATTGCGTGGGATATGCCGGCATGATAGGATAGAAACGTAGGTTTCATTTAAAGAATTTATGGAGGTAAGCCGATGAAGAAGGTTACTTTTTTCTATGTACAGGGTTGTCCATATTGCGCGCAGGCAAGAAAGGCCCGGACCGAGCTCATCAATGAAAATCCGGAATATGGTAAAGTTGAGTTTGATGAAATTGATGAGGGAGCACATCCGGAGATTGCCGATCAGTATGATTACTGGGCTACACCAGCAATGTTCATTGACGGTCAGAAAATTTACGAGTCGCATCTTGGAGAGTCCTATGATTCCGCCAAGGAGAATGTAAAGAAGGTTCTGGATACCGCTCTTGCAGAGTAAAATTAAAAGCGCCGGTCGTTGAGATCGGCGCTTTTGTTTGTCGGTCGTGACCACGTCTCTCGCGCTGCTTCAAGTTTTTGCGTTCCGAAAAACTCGGATATGTCGCATTTTTCATATCATCGATCAGTGCATAATAAAAATCCAGGACACGTTGTTCCTCTCCGCATGCTGCTTTTCTAATCGTAATCATGATCATGATCTACCTCAACTAATTGATGCGCCTAAGTTAAATGCTTCCGTATTGGGGGCAATGTTGCGAATGTCTAAATCGTCGGTGTGCTCAAGGACCACTTTGCCAATATTAAACCATTCCAGCCGCGTCATCAAATAGTCAAAATGCATGAGCAGCTGTTCTGGATGGCTTCCACCGGCAGCAACTAAAAGTGCACCACTCTTATGGTTTCCGTGCAATGCATCCTGATGACATTCGGCTAAAGCCCACAGACGGTCAAGTGCATTTTTAAGAAGACCGCTGTAAGACCAGAAAAACAGCGGCGTTGCAAATACGATGATGTCAGATTTTCTGTACTGGGCATAAATTTTGTCCATGTCATCAGACTGTGTGCAAGGCGTGTCGGGATTTTTTCCACCATGCAGACATCCAATGCAGGGGTGAATGTGCATATTCCGTAATTCCATCACTGTAACTTCATGCCCCTGCGATTCGGCACCAGCTTTAAATGACTGGATCAAGGAATCCGTGAATGCATGAGGTCGTGAGGAACCGTTTAAAACCATAATTCTTTTCATTCGCCACGCTCCTTTTGCAAGATATAGAAAAGCACCTGGTACTGATATGCTACCCGTCAAGCAGGGCTTATATACTACGCTGTCCTATTATATCAGGAAGGAGCAGAATTTATACTGAAAATATTTTCAGTGAATAATTTTTCAGTAAGAAAATATTTTGAGACCATTTTGCGTGGAGATAGCGCAACCGGAAAACTACGTTGATTGAAGTGCTGGAGGCAACAAAGCTTACGAAGGACGCAATGATGTATCTGCCGGAGTTTTATATGACAGCTGCAAATCAGAATAAAATTTTGGCAGTTATACCACAGGAAGTAAATCTAATTAATGATATTTACATTTGTATAAGCTGCAAATTATAATAAGGAAAGTGCATCTGATGTTTTGAACGTAATGGAGTGCTTCAGAAGGGAGTTTAATATGCAGCTTGACATGCAATATATTTATGAAATTTACCGCAGCGGAAGCTTTTCCAAGGCGGCGGAAAAGCTCTATATCACGCAGCCGGCGCTGAGTATCGCAGTGGCCAAGGTAGAAGCCTCCATAGGCATGCCTTTGTTTGACAGAAGTACGCGGCCGGTCACATTGACACATGCGGGCAGGATTTATATTGATGCAGTGGAAAAGGCAAGAAATCTGGAACAGGATCTGGAGCAGCAGTTTGCGGACATTCGCGATCTTAAAAAGGGTAAAATTGTCATCGGCGCAACGCATTATATCAATTCCTATATACTGGCGCCGATCCTTAAGGAATTTGACGAGCGGTATCCCGGGATTGAGATTGAGCTTGTCGAGAGCAGCTCCAGCGAGATCGTGGAACTGCTTAAAAAAAGAGAAATTGATGTTACGTTAAACTGTGATCCCAATATCATTGTCCAGTTTGGAGGGTATCCGGTCTTCTCGGATATTGTGCTTCTGGCTGTTCCCCAGGAGGATCCCATCAATACGCGCCTTCAGAAATTCCGTTTGACGGCGGAGGATGTCATGCGTGGCAGGCATCTGGAGACGGATTGTCCGTGCGTTTCGCTGAAAGAATTTGAGAATGAGGAATTCATCTTATTAAAAGAAGGTAACAATCTCTACGAGCGGTCGCTAAAGCTGTTTCATGAAGCCGACATTGAGCCACGCGTCAAGCTTAAAATCTCCCAGCTCGTTACGGCCTTTCATCTTGTGGACCAGGGTTTTGCGGCAGCATTTATCAGTGACCGTCTGATCCAGCATAAAAATCTGCATCTCTGCTGTTATAAGCTGGACGATCCGACGATTTTCCGGAGATTTTACATCCTGTTAAACAATCAACGCTATGTTTCTAATTCTGTACGTGCCTTTATCCATTATATGCAGGATGCATATGCTAATGTTTCTTACCCGGCAGACGCACGCTGACACCACGATCCTATCGGAAGCACCAAAGCTTTTTACCGCTCCTGCATGGCGGGCTTTATCGTGCGGTCGATAGCCTTAAGCACAAAAAAGATCACTAGGGTATCGACCGGAAGCTGCAGGAGGTTGGAAATAATTCTTGCCGGCAGGATCACAAGGATCGCTTTATGGTAAAGTATGTTGAGCCAGAGGGTATTGAGGCCGATATTTACGATAAGCTTTACCAAGATCTCGGCGGCGATCAGCCGTTTAAGACTTACTTTTTTTCTATATAATATAAATCCAAAAATCAAGGCGCCCGCCATCGCGCTGATGGTAAATCCCGGAAAAAACGGTCCGTCCGGGTGGGCGAGATATTTCAGGATATCCATCACAGCGGCAAAGATCCCGCCTGCCGCAGGTCCAAACAGATAGTCAACGGCGACATTTGGAAGCTCGGTGATACCGATCTTGACAAATGGTCCAAAGGAAATAGAACCGACGACTTCGAGAGCAATAGACAAAGCTCCCATCAGCCCGAGGAAGACAACCACGCGGAGACGACGAAGTTCAGCTAAGGACTGAGACCAGCAATGAGACATAAAAAATACCTCCTATGAAGTTTTCCGTAACCACATAAGAGGCACAAGCGCGCATTATGCAGCAGCGGGATGCGATCCCGGCACCGCGGTCTACCCTTCGTCCGGCTGACAACTCCCTGTTCAGCCGGCACTTGACGCGCCGGAATCTACTCTGCAAGTTGACTCGTATTTTATAGGATCAATGGCAAAAGAGCAATGGCATTTTGACCGATTTGTGCTACCTTCAGGCACTTTTCTTTGTGCAGATCTCAATACAGATTCCACTGCAAAAGATTGACAAATAATTAACTATGTTTTATATTGATACTCAGCAGCTAATTTAAAGAGCAGTCTATTATAAACAAACTGCTTTATAAAACACTTAGGTCAGGAGACTGCTGTACTGGTTGAGTTTGGAGGTAAAAATGGAATACCGCATTGAGCATGATTCTATGGGCGAGGTCAGGGTGCCGGCAGATCATTGCTGGGGAGCACAGACAGAGAGAAGTCATGAAAACTTTCAGATTGGTGTTGGGATTGAGACAATGCCGCAGGAAATCATACATGCGTTTGGCATCCTTAAAAAGGCGGCTGCGGAAGCCAATCATGAGCTGAAGCCGGAGAAGATGACGGATGAGAAGCTTGAGGTGATTGAGAGAGCAGCGGATCAGGTGATCAGTGGAGAGTTAAAGGATGAGTTTCCGCTTGTAGTCTGGCAGACCGGATCCGGTACACAGTCCAATATGAATGCCAATGAGGTCATTGCCAATGTGGCTAATTCCATCGCAGGCAAGAAACTTTGCCATCCCAATGACGACATCAACATGAGTCAGTCCAGCAATGATACATTCCCGACGGCAATGCATATTTCCGCAGTTCTCGCGCTGGAGGACAAGCTGATTCCGGCAGCTGCGGAGCTGATTGAGACCTTTAAAAAGCTGGAAAAGGACAATGAAGGGATTGTAAAGTCCGGCAGGACACATCTGCAGGATGCTGTCCCGATTTCCTTTTCACAGGAAATCAGCGGCTGGAGAAGCTCGCTGGAGCGGGATATAGAGCTTGTAAAGCTGGCAGTAGAGCCGCTTAAGAGCCTCGCTCTGGGAGGTACGGCAGTTGGCACAGGACTGAATGCGCCGGAGGGCTTTGACAAGCTTGTTGCTGCCAAGGTTTCCGCACTTACCGGTAAGACCTTCCGGACAGCGGAAAATAAGTTCCATGCACTGACCTCCAAGGACGAAATTGTATTTGCCCATGGTGCGGTCAAGGCGATGGCAGCGGATATGATGAAGATTGCCAATGATGTGAGATGGCTTGCATCCGGTCCGAGAGATGGTCTTGGTGAGATCACGATTCCGGCAAATGAGCCGGGCTCCTCGATCATGCCGGGCAAGGTGAATCCGACCCAGTGCGAGCAGGTCACCATG
>DJXY01000033.1 GCA_002449915.1 Oribacterium sp. UBA6992 | reverse complement strand
GATATGTCCCTGATCGTGATACATTACAACAACAATGTCATACCATCCGCCAAGGGCTTTGGAAAATACAGTATCAGGAGGAGTCGGCTTTTTCTCCGGGATATTGATACCTTCCTTCAGTGCCTCATCAATGGCAGGCTGGATCTCCTCGATCTCCTCGCGGCCAAACATGCCGTCCTCACCACAGTGCGGATTAAGTCCGGCAACACCAATCTTAGGATTAGCAATGCCGAGTGCCTTACATGCTTCATTAGCCATATGGATACAATCAAGTACACGATCCTTCTTTACACGATCACATGCCTCTCTAAGAGATACATGTGTAGATACATGTACTACGCGGAGATCTTCATGTGCAAGCATCATCGCATATTTCTTGGTATGCGTATAATCTGCATAGATTTCAGTATGGCCGGAGTAATGATGTCCTGCCATATTGATGGCTTCCTTGGAAAGTGCATTGGTTACTGTTGCATCAACCTTGTCCTCCATAGCAAGCTTGATAATATAAACAACATACTGGAACGCAGCTTCACCGCCCAGCTTGCAAGCACCAACATGGAACGGCTGAGGACCATTGGGATCATTCAGTGTATTTGGGATCTGATCAGCAGGAACAATACCAAGATCGATGAGATCAATGGTACCATACTCATACTTACCTTCCTCCGGCTCCTTTACAACATTAAGCTTAAGATCAATATTGTCTACCTTTTTAGCTACTGCAAGAGCATACTCCATAGAGGACTTATCGCCAACCAGCAGTGGCTTGCATCTGTCATAAAGAGTTTTATCATTTAAAGCTTTAACAGAAATTTCCGGTCCGTTACCAAACGGATCTCCCATAGAAATCGCAACGATTGGTCTGTCTGCCATATTCTCCTCCTAAAATAAGCCTGGCACAAGGCGGGACCTGTCTTTGATCCTCCAGCATCTTTTGTGTCAGTAATATGAAATATCTGATCTAGTCTTATGATATCAATAAACAGAAGCTGTAATCAATCACATCTGTCATATAATATGATTAATTATTAAACACATTGCTTCGATTGTGCCGAAGCATGTTCTATTATTGGACATTTTTGTATTCTGCCACATACGCCCCGTATTTTTTCTCAGTTCTGGATTATCTAAGCACTAGAACCCAGGCTTCGGGCAATGCTTATAAAACCAGCATCCTTTGCTTTAGTACATTAGTTTTCCGCCGCTTAAATTCAGACTTGTGCCTGTCACAAAATCCGACTTCTCAGAAGCCAGAAATACTACTGCATTGGCAACATCCTGAGCTTTTCCAAGCCTATGGAGTGGTATCTTCTTAAGAGATATCTCTCTATACTCGGGAGTCCACTGTCCAGTCATGTCTGATTCAATTGGTCCACATTGTACAGCATTTACACGGATATTATTTTTTGCAAATTCATTGGCAAAATGCCTCGTCAGATAGGTTACTGCTGCCTTGGAGGCACCATATGCCGGCGAAGCATTGGGATGTGGAGTCACCCCGTTAGCAGATGTGATATTAATGATGTTGCCAGAATTCCGCTTGATCATCAGCGGAACCAACGCCTTGCAGGTGTAGAATACTCCGTTTAAATTTATGTCCAGTACCCTTTGCCAGGCTTCGTTTGTCAGCTCCATTGTACTCGTACGGTCATTAATACCTGCATTATTAACAAGGATATCTACTCGTCCAAATTCCTCCTCCGCACATTGTCTAAGTGCCAGGCTTGTTTCATAATCCGAAATGTCTCCTCTAACAATCTGACATTTTCTTCCTATATCTACAATCGTTTGCCGGACATCTTCAAGCATTGCTTCATTATTCCCATTAATGATAAGATCTGCTCCTTGTCGTGCTAATTCCTCCGCAATACATCTTCCAATACCCTTGCTGCTTCCGGTAACAATCGCAGCCTTGTGCTCAAGTAGCATTCCAACCACCTCTTAATATTTTCAGCCTTTCCTACGATACTACACTATGCGATTGCAGGATTCTTGGCCTTAGCTTCTCGCGCATTGATAAGTAATGTAATACAGCCAACTACCAATCCTGCCACTGTTGTCATCAGCTCCGGGATGATAAAACCAATAGCCGCAACAAAGCATAATACTCTCTGCCATAGCTTGAGATTCGTCTTAAAGAATCCTGATACTGTCATGCCAAGGAAAAATGTTCCAATCAGCAGCTGCACTGCTCCAATGGCTATCTGCGACACACTGCCCTCCAAAAGAATTGCCGGATTGTAGACAAATACAAATGGTACCATAAATCCAACCAAAGCAAAGGTCATGCCCTTCAAACCGGTCTTCATGGCGTCAGCATCCGCAATACCGGCTGCTGTGTATGAAGCAACACATACCGGCGGCGTGATCTGTGCCATGATTCCGTAATAGAAGACAAACATATTAGCACACAGTGCATCCACTCCAAGCGAACGAATTACCGGCACAAAGAGGATAACACCTACAAGATACGCTGCTACTGTCGGAAGCGCCATACCAAGCAGCATACATCCCACCATGGCAATCAGCATTGCCAGGAACAGATAATTGGTACCAAGGGAACTGATCAGACTCGACAAATTTGTAGCGAGTGAAGTCTGACCAGTGACTACATTAATAATGATACCACAGGCCGCCGTAGGAATCGCAATCTCAGCCGACTGCTTGGCTCCTGCCATACAGCATTTTCCCAGCTTCTTCAAATCAACAAAATTCTGCTTATTGTTAATAAAATAGCTTAAAACATTAAGCACCAGGCAGGAAAAAATACCAATCATTCCGGAACGCATCAGAGATGCGCCTCTGATAATGGAAACGACAAGCAAAATTACCGGAAGCAGCAGATAAAGCCTCGGAAGGATTGGAGTTGCAACATTTATTTTTGCATTCTCTGAGGATCCTTGAACCTGATACCGTCTCTTGGCAAGCCGGTCTACCACAACAAAAACGCCAAAATAATACGCCAATGCCGGAAGTATAGCAGCTGTAGCTACACGGAAATAACTGATACCCAGCATCTCAGCCATTATGAAGGCTCCAACGCCCATGATCGGAGGCATTACCTGTCCTCCCGTAGAAGCAACTGCTTCTACAGCGCCAGCTTCTTCCGGCTCATAGCCAATTCTTTTCATCATCGGGATTGTCATAACTCCCGTTGTGGATACATTGGCAACTGCAGAGCCAGAAACCATACCCATTAATGCAGAAGAAATAACTGCTGCCTTGGCAGGTCCGCCTGATGATTTATTGGAAAATTTCATACCAATATCAATCAGTAGCTGTCCGCCTCCGCACTCGCTAAAGAATACTCCAAATACAATAAAGTAAAAAAGTGAATTGGCTGAAGTATACAAAGGTGTACCAAAAACACCAGCCTCTGTCATAGTCATACCAATCGTAAACTGATCAAGCATCTGCTGGAATGGCTTTCCTTTGGTAAAAAAGATTCCCGGCATATGCGGAGCTAACCAGGCATAGGCTATAAACACCAAAATAAACCCAAAAAGAATCGTCCCAAGTGTTCGGCGAACTGCTTCCAGGAGCAATACAATGGTAATCACCATTATTGCCTTATCCAAAGCCGTCACCGGATCAATGAACTGCACAAAATCTCTCAGACGCGGATATTGCGTCAATGTATAATATAAAAGAAAAATGATTCCTGCAAATGCGATAAGGTCAAGGTAATTAAGCACAGCATATTTGTTTAGTTCCTTCGGATCCGGTTCTCTGCCTTCTGCCTTTGCTTTTTTTGTGATTTTTTTACGATAACCTGCATCCGCCGGTGCATAGAGGTAAATCATTGACAATGCAAACACCAGATGAATCGGGCTCTGCAGCATTGGTGTCAGCTGCTTAACGAGCGCAATATACATCTGAAATCCAAAAAAAGCGATTGTCACAACAATCATTGCAATCTTCCGGATGCTCAGCTTCTTTTCTTCAACCATGATATTATTTCCTTTCACTTTATCTATAAAAAACGGGCGGCAGCTCAAGTCTGCCGCCCGTCAAGCTGATTTTCATCATGCTCACATATCTAACTGATCAGCCTGCCTTATATCCCATCTCATCATAGTAAGCTTTTGCACCCGGATGAAGAGGACATCCAGTCTTTGCAAGGCTGCCTGCAGTCTTTGGATCAAAGAACTTCATCGAAGCCACTGCATCACCAAGCTCATCGGCATGTTCGCATACAGCCTTGGTCAGATAATATGCTGTTGCATCATCCATAGATGTGGATACAAGGATATTCTGCTGAGAACCAACCGTCTTAATATCCGTGGTCTGACCCTTCCAGGTATTGGCTTCTACGGTTGTTTCCTCATAGCCCTGTTCTACCAGCTTTTTGATTGTGTCATCCGAAAGCTGAACATCTACCATATCATGGGTCATGCAAAGCTCCGTTGTGTTTGACTGACCAGCGCCAATATGATCAATAGTCATATCATACAGATCATCCTTAAGTCCGGACTTAATTGCATCACCACCAGTTTTTTCTACAGTTCCTCCCCAGGCTACGATATCATCAAGCGTTAATCCAAATGCCTTCATCAGATTTTCTGCGGAGAGCTCTCCGAAAGTACCGTTTTTCTTAATAACCAGTTTAACCGGATACTTTTTCTCAACAAGCTCTTCCATAGTGCTTATACCGGTCTCATCGACAAACTTCTTGGTAAACATTACATTCAGGAAATCATGTCCCAGTCCACCTCCAAGACATGCGATATCCTTGGTTGCCGCGTTTCCGAGGATTCCTTCTTCATAAGATTCCTTGGATGGTACAGCATTTGCCACTACAATATCACATTGCGCTGCATCATTAACGATTACAGGTGCGCCTACGCCTCCCGGAGAAGTTGTAGTGATGTTAATCTGCGATCCCTCCCGAAGTTCCTTTAACATCACAGTCTGAAGTGCAGTTGCATAATTATATGCTGCTGTACCAACTTCCTGTGCGGCAAAGGTCAGATTTACCGGCTTATCCAATGTATAGCTTGCAGCTCCCTTGCTTTCTGTAGCCGCTGCCGTTGTGCTGTCGTTACCTGTCTCTTTGGCTGCTGCCGTTGTAGCAGCTGCCTCCGTAGTTCCCGCAGCTTCTGATGCTGCCTTGGTTGTTGATGATGTAGCAGAGCTTCCGCATGCCGCAAGCGATGCAGCCATCATTGCTGCCATACTCAGTGCCATTAATCTTTTTCTCATAATGTTTTCTCCTTTTATAATATGCTTAAAAGCAATATTTTTAATGCAAAAAGTAAATTACTGCTTCCATTAATGTGTCCCCAAAATTTGATCGGCGAGATTTACAATCAGTTTATCCGGACCAAAGCCTCCGGATTTGGATATCACATATTGTTGCATTCCATTTAGCATAAAGCTTGACAAAACTGCTCCTGATCCCATATCGCAGCATGGGTTCACATCACTGATGCCCAGTTCTCTCATACATCCCATCAATGTATCTCCTCCGGTTATCAATGCTGTAAATGAAATACCCGCATTAGATAAACCCTTTAATATTCTTCCATAGTTTTGAGCAATTCTGACGCGCATCTCATCTAACGTCATGCCGCATTTTCTACAGTACTGGTATGTCTGATTTTCATCAGGAGGATCATTACTATCCAGGATTAGCTTATGTTTTTTTTCCAGGATTTCTACAAAACTGTCTATTTCATCGCGACCTTTATCTGTATCCCAAAAGGAATCTCCAAGCTTCTCCTCTGTTTTAAGCCGTATCCTGTCAAATTCATTCTGCTCTGCATAATCCACCTGCCTGATCGTAATAGGATTAACAGATCCGCATATTACCAAAAGCCTGTTTGGAAGCGTAGGCTTGCTTCTGTGTTTGCCTACAATGCTCAATCCCTCCGGGATGACAGATGCAAACCCCGCACATCCGGCTAAACAATGCAATTGGTCTTCATCTCTGAGACGTCTTGCAATCGCAAACAAATCCTCATTTGTTTCAGCATCAAAGATCAGAATCTCCGGCTTATCTGTTTTTTCATGCAATGTCCCTGTGCTCACATCTTTTGTCACATTTTTTGTAAGCACAACACTCTGCTTATGAATGATTTCCTCAACATCAGCGCTTTGTACCGGTTCAAATGGGTCAATGCCAAAAACGCTCTCATTCACCGGAAGGCCATCAACATACTGTATCCCGAGCTTTGTGATCCGGTTCATATCAGGGAATGCAGGAGCAAACGCTAATTTAGTTCTGCCCGATGCATTTAATACCGCTGTTAACTCTGCCCC
The DNA here is from genome assembly GCA_002449915.1 of Oribacterium sp. UBA6992. Taxonomy (GTDB): domain Bacteria; phylum Bacillota; class Clostridia; order Lachnospirales; family Lachnospiraceae; genus Oribacterium. Next base: position 14,611 of record DJXY01000033.1, on the reverse strand, counting down.
AATGTTACCTCTAAGCGCAGAATCCGTTTTTTTGTAGATATAAGAGATTTTTTCTTTTACCGCAGCCTCTGTAATTTTGTAAATGACGCTATATGCATCTTCAGCCGTAAGGTGTCTGGTCTCTGTATCAATTACCAAGACATCTACATCATCTGGTAAAAGTCGAAAATCACAATTTCTTTCAGTCGTAACACGAGTAACCGCACCATAATTAGCTAACTGAACACCAGTATCCAGGGCTCCTGTAAAATCGTCTGCTAAGATTAATAATTTCGGCATTGATCTTGCCCTCACCAACTTTTCTTGAAGTGTTTATATCTTACCGCATGGATACTTAGGCTGTGAAATGTTTGAAATAACATATTGTTTCTAAATGCAGCATACCGAATTTTAGTATATGTGAGCATGTTTCCATATATTACAATGTAACATAATGAAACATTCAAGACTGACTACCACTTCGGAGAACGAACGATGATTGAAGAACGTAAACTAAACATATTGGGAATCGCTCCATATGAGGCAATGAAAAATTCCATGGATCGACTGGCAAGCCATCATGACAAAATACAGCTGACCTGTTATGTTGGCGATCTCAATGATGGGCTGGAGCAGGTCAAAAAGCATCTTAATTCTACCTATGACGTTATTATCTCTCGCGGCGGAACAGCAGAAATGATTCGTAGCATCGTACATATCCCTGTCATTGACATCGAGCTTTCTGTATATGATATTTTGCGTTCCATTCAGCTTGCCGAGAGTTATTCTAAAAAATTCGCAATAATTGGATTTCCGAATATCACCAATAACGCTCATGTTCTCTGCAGCTTATTACAGTATCAGGTTTTAATATATACTGTTCGCAATGAAAGCGAGGTTTATGCATCTCTTGATGAAGCTAAAAATAATGGCTGCTCTCTGATACTATGTGACAATGTTACTCAAAACGTCGCCCACCGCATGCATATAGATTCCATTTTATTTTCTTCCGGAGTCGAAAGCATTAATGATGCATTCCAGCGGGCAATTGAAGTTTACAAAAATTATTCTGGTATTCTGGAGGAAAATCGATTTCTCCAGAATATCTTAAAAGAAAATGGAACAGATACTGTCATACTTTCCCAAAACGGAGATACTTACTTTTCCACCTGGAAAAAAGATTTGGAGGAATCGGTTTTGAATCTTCTACGTAATGAACTTCCTCATGCACTGCAGGAAGACGGACGAAAGATCTTCCGCACAGTTCTAAATTCTCTGTATTCCATCCAAAGCAATGTTTTTCATTTCCGCGGGGGAAAATATGTCTGCTTTTATTTCACGACCTCTCGTGTTCCCCTTGCAACCGGAAAATATGGAATTCATTTCTATAACTATGAAGATGCCCTGCGCGACTTTCAAAATAGCTTTTATGGGATGAGTGGAGCCATCGGAGGTTTACGTTATACATTAGAAGCACTATACAAATCCAACAGTCCTATACTGATCTATGGTGAGCCCGGTACCGGAAAGGAACAGGTGGCAAGAAATCTGTATATTCATTCTATGCTGAAGGATAATCCTCTTGTCATAGTAAACTGCTATCAGCTCGGAGTAAAAGGCTGGAAATTTCTGACCGCTCATTATAACTCCCCACTATATGACAAAGAAAATACCATCTACTTCCAAGGTCTGGAAGCCCTGTCGCAGGAGCAGACCAACGAGTTAATCACGCTTATTAACGACTTGAAGCTTTTCCACAGCAACCGTTTGTTATTTTCCTGCTCATTATATGCAGATAAAACGCTGCCGGAAAATGTGCTTACCTTCCAGCGAATTTTCTCACTGATCAAGCTGCCTTTACCTCCTTTAAGAGATCGTGCCGGAGAAATTCCACCACTTGCCAGTCAATATCTGATCACTCTTAATGAGCAGCTAAATAAGCAAATTCTGGGATTTGAGCCAAAAGCCATGGATCTTTTAGAAAACTACAGCTGGCCGCAAAATTACAGTCAATTTAAAAATGTGCTTTTGCAGCTGGCTACTCTGACCGGAACGCCTTATATAGCCGCAGATAAAACGTCATCGATTCTGGAGCAGGAAGATGTAATGTATCCTCGCCATAATCTTCCGATCTCGCAGCAGGCTCGCCCTGGCATTTTGCTTCATACACCTGCCTCCGGCGATACTATTTCATTCTCCTCCGAGGCTGGCATCGTTCAAGAAACTCCGACTCTGATAAAAATGAACATGCAGGTGATCCTGCATATCTTAGCTTTAAATAACGGCAATCAGAGCAAAACCGCAAAAATGTTAGGCATCAGCCGCACTACACTATGGAGATACTTAAAAAAATAACTATATAATTTTTATATGCCATGATGAGTGCTCAACTTTATCATGATATCTTTTAAAAATGCAGCAGGGCTGCCCGCATACGTGGGCAGCCCTGCTGCATTTTATTGGATATTTAGATAATCAGCTTAGGATAAATCAGGCCCGATGCAATTACCACATACCATTGGCTTTGTTCTCTTCCAGATTCTTTTTGATCGCTTCGATCTTGGCATCCGGGATCATGTTAAATGGTGCACGGCAGAGACCTACATTGTAGCCCATCAGACGTACTGCAGTCTTTACAACTGTGTTTGGATTGCAGCCTGCGAAGTTGGCACGGAACGGAGCAATGGCATCCTGATATTTCTTAGCCTCATCCCAGTTGCCTGCCATAAACTCATTGTAAATCATGGCCATGTTATGCGGATAAGCATTTGCACAGCCTGCGATTCCGCCGGTACCACCTGCCTTAAGAGTCCAGATGATCAGCTGATCATTGCCGGACAGAACAGAGAATTTACCATTGGTCTTTGTCTTACCTGCATCAATATATCCAAGGATATTTTTGAAATCACCGGAAGAATCCTTAGCGCCTACAATATTGTCTACCTGTGCAAGCTTGGCAACAGTCTTAGGCTCAATCTTGTTGCCTGTACGTGCTGGAATGTTATAAAGTACGATCGGCATATCTGGAACTGCTGCTGCAACAGTCTCGTAATGTCTCTGGATTTCATCCTGTGATGCTGCTGCAAAAGACGGAGTAATGATAGAAAGCACATCTGCGCCGCAGGCCTCAGCCATCTTGGACTGCTCGATGGTTTCCTTTGTAGAGATGCATCCGGAGCCTGCATATACCGGTACACGTCCGTTTACATGCTTAACTACCGTAGAGAGTACCAGCTCCTTTTCCTTGCCATTTAAAATGTATCCCTCACCATTGGTGCCGAAGCAGAAAATCGCATGGATACCTGCGTCAATCATACGATCAACCTGTTCCTTAAGTACATCGGTGTTGATGGACTCATCCTCATGCATCGGAGTAATGATGGGTACGATAATGCCCTTAATGTCAACTTGCTTCATTGCGTAATCCTCCTTTATTATTTCATGTCGTGTCTTAAAAATACTGTTTACTTCTCAACCGGAAGTTTCAAAATAATTTTTGTAAAAGACTGCTGCTCTTTGGAATGCGAAATGGCCTTATGTCCATCGCTTGGAAATGCAGCCCAGAACATGCCCTTTGTAATTTTGATCTGATGCTCAAAAGTACCAGTATAGCGCGCCATGTCCTTTGCTTCATCATACGGAATTACCTCTGTAAGCTCCTTAAGCTCCTTCCATGCAATTTCCTCAGAGCCATCCAGGATAATCTGGACATCAATGTACTTTCTGTGCGCTTCAAAGGTACCCTCGGTAAAAGGTTTTGTCACGCCCTTCTGCACTTTAAAAAATCCGCCATCAAAGTCATATCGACCTTCCTCAAGCTCTCCCTTAGCCTGTGCTGCCTTGATGGCAGCAAGGCCTTCTTTGAGATTTGGAAGGATCGGCGCATAATTTCCAATGTGTTCAAGACTGTCGATAATCATGTTTTCCTCTCCTTTACTTTCACTGACTGCTTCGCAGCATTACGTTACGTTATTTCATCGGGAAGAGCAGCACTGCTCCAACCGTAAGGAACAATAGTCTGATAAAGTACTGAGGTACCGTATATTTCCAGAACTCGACAATATTATAGTCGCCGGCGCCCATAATCATTGCTGGCATACCATCAATCGGCAGGAAATGTCCGCACCATCCGGAAACAACAATGGCTGCTGCAGCTGCTGTCGGATCAAGACCGAGCTTCATGCAGGTTGTAATTGCAAGCGGTGCAAATACATATACAGTACCGATAGTGGAACCGGTTAATGTTGCAAGTACAGATGTGAGGATGCAGAATGCGAAGATCAGGATAAACGGATTTACGTTAGATCCAAGCATATTGGCAACGGTCTGTCCAACAAGATCGGTAAGACCTGTACTTCCCATGGCATCCGCAATGCCGATAACGCCTGCTGACATCAGGATGATCGGAGCGCTGATCGCATCACGAATCTCGTTCCATGTCATAACCTTTGCAATCCAGAGACCTGCAACCGCAAGACCTGTAATTGCATATCCGGCATCGCCGATCTTACTCTGCAGGATCATGCCGACAACCGCAATCACAAACAGCACATAGGTTGCTTTTTCCTGACCAGCAGTCAGCTTTACTTCATCTGTACCCTTTTCCTCCTGCTTTTCTGCCGCTGCAATCGGATGATCCGGTAGTGTCTTATATGCAAGCAGTGCCCATGCAAGGAAGCCGATGGAAAGCGCAAGGTTTACAATAGAGAACTTCACAAGATCAACATTAGCCATTGCTCCGGACGCCTGCAGAACCGCTGTAACAATACCATACTGCAGTGCAACATTAATCGGGATCAACGGATGGTTTGCTGCAAATCCGGCAGGCATCAGAACTCTGGAAGGGGGTAATTCCCTGCTCTCCGGCAATGTTGACAAAAGACCGATCACCAGTACGTAATATGCTGTAGATCCGGTACCAAAGATGGAATCTCCAAGCATGACAGCAAGAATAATCAGCACATACGCCTTAAAGCCTCCACGGGTAGCAAGATTAAAAATCGTGTTCTTAAACTTGCCAAGGAAGCTCGTCTTCTGGAGACCTGCAACGATCGCCATGAAGGAAGCAAGCATGATGATGGATGAATTGGCAAATCCTCCAAATGCCGTCTTAATATCTACAACCTGGAAAATAACCATCAAAAGACAGGCAATCAGTGGTGGTGCACCAAACGGAAGTTTATCCCACATGATCAAAATGACCATGAAGATAATGATGACTAACGCAGTAATCATTGAAACGCTCATAATATCTCCTCCTAATACGTCCTCATTTAGGAATACTGTCCACTTTTCTCTTCCGAAGGATCATATATTCCCTAAATGTTTACTGTACTCATCTTATTCGCATTTGCATGCTTCTTCAACGAGACTGCGTTTTTATTGTGTTTCATAAATAATCATTTTATAAAATAATTCTAAAACAAGCTTCAATATGTTCTATTTTGCACCACTTGTTCAATGTATACAATCAATGTCTTTACCCATTTTCTTTTTTAGAAATATATCTCCACAGAGTGGTCCGGCTGATCCCAAGCTGTCGGGCTGTTTTACTCTGATTTCCTCCATTGTCCTTCAGAATCTGTTCAACAATATTCTTTGTAATCTGCTCCAGCGTCATATGTGGAAATGTTTTATCAGACATCTCCGACATCAGCATCTGATAAGACGTCGTTGCTCGTTCCTTTTCCAGAAGCTCCGCGATCGTGCCGGTCCTGATGTAGGAGGTTGTGGTTTCCGATGCCGCCTCCACCAGGATTCGCTGGAACTGACGGTAATTCTGCGGCCAGCTGTACTGCTCCAAAAGCGCGATCGCACCCGGCTCCAGTCCGATAATCTCCCGTCCGAGATCCATATTCAGGCGGGAGAGGTAGAAGCTCGCGAGAAGCGGGATTTCCTCCGTCCTGGTGCTAAGCGCCGGCAGGCCGATATTGACGCAGTAGAGCTTCTTACGGTAATCCTCAATCTGCTGGCGTACCGTTGCATCATTGCTGTCCACGGCAGAAAAAATCAAACGGTTCCGACGCTGCAGATTGGTATCCAGGATCGACGACAACAGCCTTCGATGCTTATCCTTTGGGATCTTGTCTGCATTCTCAAAATAAATCGTATTATCATTGTCATTGAACGGCGAATTATAATGATTCAAAAGATATTCCCATCCCCGATCATCCATAATTCCGCAATCAATCGTAATCAGCGGATGGTCACTTAAGCTGCTCTTGGCATAGATCCGTCCGGCGATCAGCTTCTTGCCGGTCCCCTCCTCCGACAAAATCATAACCGGATACTTTGACTTGCAGATCTCCTCTATTTTCTCATTCAGAAGCCCCATCGCACCTGCAATACTGTAAAAGCTGTTGTAATACTCCTCGTCTATTTCTTGTTTGTCGTTAAAGTGAATACCGTATTTGCCTGTCGCAAGAGGGATTTTGGATGCGGTAAAGTAAAAAACCACATACTTTTTATCCTTATAAAACAGCTTTCTTGCATTCACCGAGTACAGTACCTTATCAATGGTCCTGAAAAATTTTCTGTCGTTTTCCCTGAGAACCACCTGCACTTCCTTTCGCAGTGTTTTAAGAAACACATCGGCATTTTCCGCTGTCTCATCCCAGGTCGACAAATAGATGGTTCCATCCTCCTCCATTACAATGGTGCTGGAACCATTGTCCTTAAGGATACTGCGGAGAAAACGGTTTTCCTCCTGTATGCTCACAAACCTTCTGCAGATTTCAGTGGCATTATGAAATGCCGTCAGAATACTCTCCGTCCCCGAGGTGATCAGGATCGAGTTCATTTCCAGCAAATTTGCCGTATGCTGTGTGACCATATCGCAGATCACCATGCGAATGCCTCTTGCCTTTAATCCCGCCAGCACATCTTTGGCTTCCGCCTCATCATGGATCGTGACAATCTCTGTCCGGTTCTCAATAAGATCGCAGAGCAGATGCGCGGTTTCCGTGATGTTTTCAAAGCCCACGATGGCATAGGCCTCCTGATAATTGTTGGCAAGCTTCATTGCCCGGATGATATCATAGACCGACATGGAAATGTAGATCACCGGAAGCTGTGTCACTCTGGCAATCATCTGTGCTGTACCTCCACGGGAAATGATCGCATCAAATCCATCCTTCTCGTGCTCCTTGACAATTCGTACACCCTCCTCCAGATCTCCAACAAATCCGTGATACTCCACATCATCTATGGATGCCGCTATATTTTCCATCATCTTGTTGAGAGCTTCATAAGGCGCCACGCCGAGAATTTTGTATTTCATAAGTTCAAATACTCCCATTTCCGTACTACTGATTTTATAGGTATCATATCATATCTATGATATATTTTGAAACATATATACATCTAAAACATTTCTGTTTCAATAGAGGACATATGCCAGGCTATTTCTTTATTCCATCATCTCCTGACTCTTTCCAAAAGCTTAAGCTCTTCCCTGCATCTCTGGTCCTCACTTACATTGTGGATTTTAATTCTGGATTTTTACCGGTATCGGAAGCACCAGCCGGCAAAACGATATACGTGCAGCAAAAAAGCAGCCCAACACATGGACTGCTTTTCCATAACGCATTTTTATACGTTTTATGTATCACCTTTTATGTATCGGTGCATTACACAGATTTCATTTTGATGGAATGGCACGGATCAGTGTGCTCCAACCTCTCCGCTCGTCGGATTATATGTGCTGGTGCCTCTAACCTTACCAATGACATCCTCCTCACTGAGTGTAATCCATTTCACGCCCTTACGGGTCTTATAAGCCCAGGCAGCATGCAGCATGCCATCAGAAGCCTGCATAATGTACGGATACTCATACTGCATATTGTTGCCGCGGTTTTCCTCACCTACATAGCCCTCGCCACGCTCGACATTTCGGATCAGCGGGAAGGTCTTACCATTATCCTCAGAAAGGGCAATGGTTACCGGACAGCGAAGTCCCGGCCATGCGCCCTTTTTGGTATAGGCTTTCGGTGCGTTGGAGTGATTGTAAATAATGCAGAGTCTGCCGCTCTTAAGCTTCATCGCGGTGATGCTGGAATTATTGTTGGGAAGTACGGTTGGCTTTGGCACAGACCAGCTATCGCCAAAGTCATAGGACTCACTTGCGTAAATCCAGTCTGCCTCTCTGGAACGCATAAATGCAATCAGATGACCCGGCTGATCATCCAGCTCAACAACATTGGGATGCACTCTGCCGTTAGACTCTGGCATATCCACTCTCCTCCAGGTCTTGCCGGCATCGTCTGAAATGCGGAATGCGCTCGGATCGCCGGACAGTCCGCTTGCGGAGTCTGTGCAGATCCAGTTTCCGTAAATCCACCTGCCGTTGGAAAGAATCTGAATCGGCTGTCTGGAAAATGTTCCCGGCTCGTCAAATATCGTCTCCGGTGCTCCCCAGGTGCGTCCGTCATCCGTAGATACCTGCTTCTTTACGACAGCAGTGTACTGCATGTTGTCCTTACCCGGCTGACGTCCCAGCTGTGAGGTATACATGCACCAGATTTCACCATTCGGTGCAAGGAAAAGAGACGGATTCTGATCCGAGAAATCATTCTCGTTGGAAACATTCACCGGCTCCTCCCAGTGGTCAGCACCCTTGGGAAGTCTGGAAACCACTACATTAATGTCCGCGCCGCCCTCATAGGTGCCTGCGAACCAGCAGCAGAGAATGGTTCCCTCTTTGGTCTCAAGCAGCGCAGGTGCGTGTGCTGTAGGCCAGGGTCCCGGTGGAAGCATGGCTTCCGTAAGCTTCATTTCGTCATCAAAGTAGATCTGTCCATCCGGAGTTAATCCGCTCAGCGTTTTTATGCTCATCTTCGTCTCCATTACATAACCTGCTGGTAAATCTTACGTGCATCATCCGCAGTAACCTGCTTCATATTGTTGACAAGCAGTCTCTGCTGCTGCAGTCCTGCTTCTACAAGCCAGTCAAGATCCTCAGGCTTAACGCCAAACTCCTTAAGATCTGTCGGAATCTCGAGGTGCTTTACAATGCGATCCATCCAGTCGATCAGAGCCTTTGCCTTCTCATCTACAGTAGCAAGACGCTCCTCTCCATGATAAGCGACATCCCAGGCAGCTGCAAGCTTTGCGCGGAATGCAGGATCCTCGGCATTCATATTCATAACCGGAATCAGAAGCATTGCATTGGACACTCCATGCGCAACATGATATTTGCCGCCTAACGGATAGCTCAGTGCATGCACCGCAGTTGTACCGGATGCGGTGATGGCAACACCGCCGTAAAATGCAGCGATCTGCATGTTGTTCTTTTCTGTAAGTGCCGTTGGATCATCACATGCCTTCTCGATGTTGTTCATGATGATATCAAAGCCGCGGAGTGCAAAGGTATCGGAGAATGGGTTTGACTTGTTGGACGTGAAGCATTCGATGCAGTGGCACATTGCATCCACACCGGTAGACGCGGCGATTTTTCTCGGCAGGTTTTTGATAAGTCTTGCATCAAGGATAACATAGTCAGACATCATGTTGTCATTGACGATACCAATCTTAACCTCTTTTTCCGGTACGCCGACAATCGCGTTGGGTGTGCACTCTGCACCTGTACCTGCTGTTGTCGGGATCGTAAGGATCGGAACACACTTTTTAGCGCGCTTCGGATCATCCAGAAGCTCCTTTACGCCATACTCGTCTGTCACGAGGATGGAAGCAAGCTTGGCTGTATCCATAACAGAACCACCGCCGCAGGCAACGATAAAGTCATATCCCTTGCCCTTAAACTGGTCGATGACCTTCTGTACGGCCTGATAGCTAGGCTCTGGTGGAAAATCATCATAAATATCATACGGAAGTTCTGCCTTTTTAAGCTGTTCCTCCACAAGGTCAAAAAGACCGAGTGTGCGAATGCCTTTATCCGTAAATGCTGCAACCTTCTTTACACCATTCTGCTTTAAAATTTCAGGAATGTTGTCCATGGAGTCTGTTCCGCTGAACACTGCCTTAGGTAACTTTAAACTATACTTCTCAAGTGACATCTTTTTTCCTCCTTATATTGAAAGAATGAACAGTTCAAACTCTATCGTAAAATCCCGGCGATCCAGGACATTACTTCTGATGCTTTTGTATCCAGTTAAGGATACGAATCAATTGATCCGGCGAACCAAAAGCTCCGGACTTTGTGATAATGTAATGCTCCGTACCGGACTCCTCATACGAGGCTGCCACAATCCCCGGATCAATCTCTGCGATTGGATGCAGCTCCTGGATGTGCCGGCTCCGGATAAAGCCCTGCAAAGTATCGCCACCTATAATCATCATAACATACGACGGCAATGTATCCGCAATCTCATTTGCAAGACAACCCATATTTTCTGCGATCACTTCCGCAAGCTGTCCCGGATCCAGTGTGAGATCCTCGGAGATTTCTCCCAGTGTATCTACGAGAATCAGCGGATTGTCACCGGCATTCTGGATAAGCTCATGTAAATATCTCTGCTTCTCATTACGGGTCCATTTCCCCTTAACAATCAGGTCCATCGGGACATGAACGGAAAGTCCGCCCTGTTGCCTCGCGTATGTAAGCTGGGAACGGGTAATTTCATTGACCGATCCAGAGAGTACCAGAAGCCGATTCTGTGTAAGCCTGATCTCCGGTATCGAAGTCTGCTGCTTTGCAACCGGAAATACTTCCAGAAATCCGGCACATCCGCCGGTCAGCACAAAATCATCCTCCTTTTGCAACTCATCGGCGATACGCTTCAGATCCTCGTTGCTTTCGGCGTCATAAACCACAATGCCTTTTTTTGCCTGTCCCTGCGCCTCTGCGGGTCCGGCAGGCACCCGGCTCTGCTGATGAATCAGCTCATCCACCCGACTCACCGTGATCGGATTGATCGGGTCATGCGCAAATATGCTTTCCGCCAGAGGCTGCCCATTTACGTACTGCACACCGTCAATCGTCTTACGATCCGTTGCCGGATATGCAGGGATAAAATTAAGATGATCTCTGCCGCTTGCCTTAAGCACTGCTTCCAGCTCGGCGCCGATATTTCCCCTTAGACCAGAATCCGTTTTTTTGTAAATCCGTTCATAACCGTGCTGTGCTGCTATCCTGACAAGTGTCTCCACAATCTGTGCCGCAGTCCCGGGATCTACGTGTCTCGTTTCCGTGTCAATCACCATGACATCGGCGGAAGCCTCCTCCGGAAATGGTACGTCCCGGTCTGTCAGGATCACAACATTCTGACCCTTGCGTGCAAGCTGTACTCCGGAGTCCAGCGCTCCGGTCAAATCATCCGCAAGTATCAGAAGTCTGTCTCTGCTTTTCATGTGACCTCCCAAGATTCTTTATGTCGATATGTCTTTATGCCCAGACGAACCAGGTAAACAGATAACCGGTAATAACTGCAACCAGGGTAAACGGCAGACCGATCTTCATGAAATCGCCGAAGCTGACATCATGTCCTCCTGCCTTGAGCATACCAACGGCAGTAATATTGGCACTGGCACCGATCGGAGTAATGTTGCCTCCAAGGGTTGCACCGGTTAAAAGTCCGAAATACAGTACATACGGCTCAATCCCCAGTGTAGCTGTAATACCGCTCAGAATCGGCAGCATGGTCGCTACATACGGGATGTTATCGACAAAGGCAGAAATCACAACCGAACCCCAGACAATAATGGTATAGAGTACAAACAAATTGTCCCCACCGAACTTAATGATCAGATTGGCTGCATCCGCGATGATCCCGACATCGGTAATGCCCCGGATGACAATAAACAAACCACCCAGTACAAGCAGTGTCTCGGTATCCACTGAAGCCAGTGCATGCACGATGTTTTTCCGCTCATGGTGTCTTGCGTAGTCATAAATCATACAGATGACACCAATGCTGCAGCAAATCAGTCCGTTGGTAATCTTTGGTGTATTTGGGATAAAGGAAGCGATAATCAGGCATACAACGATACCGCACAATGCAAAGGTAGGAAACATATCTTCGACAACGGTTTTTTCACGGGCCTCCACAGGCTGATTCAGATGATGAAACTCCAGCATCATCACCGGCACCGTCATCAGAGCCCCTAGCTCAACCGGCCAGAAAATACTTGGACGTCCATGAAGCACAAAGAACTCCATGAAATTCATATCCGCATAATCACCAAGCATAATGGAGGTTGTATCACCAACCAGCGTTGCGGCACCCTGCAGATTGGAGGATACGGCAATGGAAATCAGCATGGAAACCGGAGAAATATTAAGCTTCTTGCAGACGGCCAGCGCCACAGGTGCAATCATCAGTACGGTTGCGACATTATCGATAAATGCAGAAACCGCTCCAGCAAAAAGTGACATCAGGATGATCACCCACATGACATTGGGACACTTATCCAGTATGATATCCGCGAGCAGATTTGGCATCTTGGATTCTATAAAGAACCATACAACCAGCATGGTTCCGCCGATCATCATCAGTACATTCCAGTTTACAACCGAGAGTATATACAGCGGATTTCTCTGGAGAATGCCTAAAACCACAAATGCTGCCGCCACGCCCCAGATGGCATAAATTTTCCATTCGGATTTTAAAATCATTACCACATACATCAAAAGAAATAAAATCAGGGCAACCGTCTTAATATCCACAGTATCCTCCTAAGAAGCAGAAGCTCAAAACTTAATGTAACTAAATTATCCATTAGCATGGTATAAAAATCAACCAAGGCCAATGGATAATTGTTTAATTTTGATACAATTTTAATCCTCATTATGCGGTGAAAGTATAATGGTTCATATTTGAAACATGTCTATCAGAAGATCATCCTCATCCTTTGCCATCCATACGTTCTTTTACCGCATCCTTCTTTCTGAGTGCGGCTGCCTTCAGCTCCTGGAAACCCCTCCAGGATGAGCTTGCCGTCGGATTATTACGGAGCATGGTCTTACTCCACCAGCCCATCCTGCCGGTTCCATGCTCAAGTTTCTCATTGCCGCCCTCCGACAGGAGACGAAGTCTTACTTCCAGCTGTCTCCTCTGGTTTTCCAGTGATTTACGGGCTTCCGCATTAAGCACCTCTCCGACAGCACGCGCTGCGGCACGTGTACCCTCCGTTTCCGCGATTTCTCTTGCCTCCGACATTCCCAAGGATACGGTCACCTGCGTTTCCTCCAGTCTCCGACGGATCTCTGTAAGACTTCCTCTCAGTTTCTCGATTTCTGTACTGTTTTCCGCCATCTGCTCCAGCCGGTTTCTGAGATCCATAGCTCCGATGATTGAAAAAATCACATCCTCGATAAACAGTGTATATAGCATCGTGTTGATCACGACAAATCCGGTATAGGTCCAGTGCGCAGAGATCGCCGCCACCCTCGGATGTATGACATTTGTAATAAGCAGCGCTGCAAAGCCCCAGCCAATAGAGGCATAAAGACAGATATACCCATGGAAGTTATATGGATTGTTGCTGTAATCCCACCATTTAAGATGAAACAGATGATACATGACATATCCGGTAACAAGCTCAAGCAGACTGCCTCCCAGCACCCCTACCAGAAAAACGATCAGCTGATGCTCCCGGTACGGCCACGCCAGCAGTACCAATAGCGTCGCGCCTGTCCCGTAGATCGGGATCCAGGGTCCATGGCAGAAGCCGCGGTTAATCAGCCGGAGACTCTTGATGGAACAATAGGTCGATTCAAAAATCCATCCTCCGATCGCATATGTCATAAAAAAAATCAGCCACTGAAGCACGGTATAGTCACGTATTGTAAGCATGCTTGATTCCTCTAATGAAACATTCTCTAATAAACGTCCTCTAATGAAATGTGTGTCTTGAGCGTATCCTATAAAAAATCAGGAGCCTGCTTCCAGACTCCTGAATCATTACAAACGACTCAATATAAACGCAGGCAGATATTTATGCAAAAACAGGCTTCAGTGCCTCCGCAAGCTTATCCTTCTCTGCCTGTGCTTCTGCAAGATCCTTGCCAAGTGTCGTATAATACGCCTTGATCTTTGGTTCCGTACCGGATGGACGAACCACTACAGTCTCACCGCTGTCCAGCGTATAGATCAATACATTGGCTCTCGGAAGTCCGGTTTCCTCAGGCTTCTCATAATCCGTAACCTTCACTACCTTTTTACCGGCAATCTCTGTCAGCGGGTTCTTACGCAGCTGCTCCATAATCTCCGCCATCTTATCCATACCGGAAAGTCCCGGAAACTCAAAGCTGTCGACCTTATTAAGATACCGTCCATACTGGGTATAAATCTCCTCCAGTCTCTGCTTGATGGAGGATCCGATCGAGCGATAATATGCAGCCATCTCGCAGATCAGCATGGATCCAATGATCGCATCCTTATCTCTTACATAGGAGCCAGCAAGGTATCCATAGCTCTCCTCAAATCCAAAGATAAAACGATCTACTTCCCCGGCAGCCTCCAGCTGTGCGATCTGATCTCCGATCCACTTAAAGCCGGTCAGTGTCTCACGAAGCTCTACGCCATAGTGCTTCGCTACCTCGTTGGCAAGCGGTGTCGAAACAATGGACTTAACCGCAACCGGTTTTGCCGGCATGGTACCCTGCGCAATCCTGCCGGCGCAGATATAATCCAGAAGCAGCACACCCATCTCGTTTCCGGAAACCAGCTCATAG
>DJXY01000019.1 GCA_002449915.1 Oribacterium sp. UBA6992 | reverse complement strand
GACGATTGATTCGCTGCATATTATCGGCGATGTGTTTGACAGAGGACCGCATGCAGACCGGATCATGGAGGAACTGATGAACTTCCATGATGTAGATATCGAGTGGGGAAATCACGATGCCGAGTGGATGGGAGCCGCCTGTGGCAATCCTGCCTGCATCGCCAGTGTGCTCCGGATTGCCACCTCGTATAATTCCTTTGATGTCCTGGAGGACGGGTATGGCATTAACCTCCGTCCGCTGTCCATGTACGCCGAGGAGGTATACGGAAATGATCCCTGCGAATGCTTTAAGCCGCACATCTTTGACCACAATATTTCAGATTCTGTCAATCCTGAGCTTGCAGCCAAGATGTGCAAGGCCATCAGCATTATCCAGTTAAAGGAGGAGGGAAAGCTCATTCATCGTCATCCGGAGTATGCGCTGGAAAAACGCTGCCTTCTGGATCAGATTAATTATGAGCAGGGAACCGTGGTTATTGACGGAAAAACCTATGAGCTCAAGGATAAGAATTTTCCGTCGATTGATCCGAAGCACCCGTATGAACTCACGGAACGGGAGCAGAGCCTCATGAATACGCTGATTTACAGTTTTACACATTCGCAGCTCCTGCAGAAGCATATCCGCTTTTTCTTTACCCATGGATCGATGTATAAGGTTGTTAACAATAATCTTTTGTTCCATGGATGTATCCCAATGGATGAGGATGGAAACTTCAGGAAGCTTAAAACCTCAAGTGGTGTGGTGAGCGGCAAGAAGCTCATGGATTACTTCTATGAAAAAGCGATTGAGGCGTATTTCCTGAATGATAATGTAGATCCGGAGGGAAAACTATACGCGACGGATGTGTTCTGGTATATGTGGTGTGGTCCGATGTCTCCGCTGTTTGGTAAAGATAAGATTACGACCTTTGAGCATAGCTTTATCGAGGATCCGGAAACCCATAAAGAAAAATTTGACCCATACTACTCCTTATCTAAGGATGAAGCGTATGCGGATAAGATTATGGAAGAGTTTGATGTGGATCCGGAGAGCGGACACATTATAAATGGACACGTTCCGGTCAAAACCATTAAAGGAGAGAAGCCGGTCAGAGCCAATGGCAAGGTCTTTGTCATTGATGGAGGCATTTCTAAGGCATATCACTCGAGGACAGGCATTGCGGGATATACCCTGATTTATAATTCCCGGCATCTGGCGCTTGCTGAGCATAAGGATTTCCATAAGGGAGAGGAAAATACTCCGGAGATCCAGATTGTGGAACAGATGAAGCACCGGGTTCTGGTGGGAGAAACAGACACCGGAAGGGAATTAAAACAGCAGATTTCCGACCTGCTGGAGCTTTTGCAGGCATATCGTAATGGTGATATACGTGAAAAGGGAGAAACCATCATTCGGAAATCCAACTGAATCTCATTGCCATAGTAAAAAATGTGTTTATAATAAAGAAGCTGTCACAGTGGCAGCTTCTTTATTTTATAAAAGGCAGGACGGCGTACATGGAAAAGAACACATCGATTAAGGACATGACCTCCGGTAGACCGGTAGAGCTGATTTTGGAATTTGCCATTCCGATGCTGCTCGGTACATTGTTTCAGCAGTTTTACAGTATGGTGGACAGCATTATCGTCGGCAAGCTGCTGGGAGTGGACGCACTGGCAGGAGTGGGCTCTACAGGCGCGATCAATTTTATGATCAACGGCTTTGTAATCGGCATGTGTTCCGGATTTGCAATCCCCGTTGCACAGCGGTTCGGCGCACAGGACGCATCAGGTCTTAGAAGATATACTGCCAATATCATTTATCTGACAGCCATTTTTGCTATAGCGATGACCGTGCTGATCTGTATCCTTACAAAGCCGATACTGCTTATGATGCATACACCGGTTAATATTTACAGCTATGCGTATCAATATATATTTATTATTTTTCTGGGGATACCGGTGACGTATCTATATAATATCACGGCAAGTATTATCCGGTCTCTGGGAGACAGCCGAACGCCGGTCTATTTCCTGATCCTTGCAGCACTGCTTAATATCCTGCTGGATTATATTTCCATTGAATTTCTTGGATTCAGCGTCAATGGACCGGCAATCGCTACAGTGATTTCCCAGGGCGTATCCGGCATTTTATGTCTTATCTATATGGTGCGGAAATTTCCGATCCTTCAATTTCAGGAAGGAGAGCTGCAGCCGGATGGGGAGCGGTGCCTCAACCTGATCCGGATGGGGATTCCGATGGGGCTCCAGTATTCCATCACGGCCATCGGATCCGTCGTGCTGCAGACGGCGGTGAATGGACTCGGTTCCATTGCGGTCGCATCCATCACCGCAGGACAGAGAATCGGAAATTTCTGCTGCTGTGTCTTTGATGCGCTTGGGGCTACCATGGCGACCTATGCAGGTCAGAATGCAGGTGCGCTTAAGTTCGACCGGATCCGGCAGGGTGTCTATGCTGCGACAAAGCTGGGAGCCGTATATTCTGTTGCGGTTTGCATTGTGCTGATTCTTTTTGGTGGAGAAATTCCCCGAATTTTTGTAAGTGCCGAAGAGCAGGAGGTGATCCGCAACGCACATCTCTTTCTGATCGGTAATTCCTTATTTTACATCCCGCTCACTATAGTAAATGTCTGGAGATTCACGATCCAGGGGATGGGATTTTCCGGATTTGCCGTGCTTGCGGGAGTATGCGAGATGGCAGCGAGAGCTATTGTGGGTGTAATTTTTATCCCGCTTTTTGGATTTACTGCAGCATGCTTCGCTTCTCCACTTGCGTGGATTTTTGCGGATAGTTTCCTGATCCCCGCGTTTTACCATTGCCTCAGAAAATTGAAGGAGGAGTATCCGGCGCAGGGCTGAGGGGATTACATATACA
The DNA here is from genome assembly GCA_002449915.1 of Oribacterium sp. UBA6992. Lineage (GTDB taxonomy): Bacteria > Bacillota > Clostridia > Lachnospirales > Lachnospiraceae > Oribacterium. Next base: position 30,135 of record DJXY01000019.1, on the reverse strand, counting down.
AGCCGTGCATTTTGTGTTAATATTGACTTGGTATGGAATTTTGTCAGCTTACCAGAACAGAAAGGGCAAGATATGAACAACGATATTGAAACGATGTCAGTCAATGCAATCAGGGTACTTTCCGCCGATGCAATTCAGAAGGCTAATTCCGGACATCCCGGACTTCCGCTGGGAGTTGCACCGATGGCATATGAGCTTTGGGCACATTTCCTTAAATTTAATCCAAAAGATGCAAAATGGGCAGATCGGGACCGGTTTGTGCTTTCCGGTGGACATGGCTCCATGCTCCTGTATTCATTGATCTATCTTTTTGGTCTGGATTATACCAAAGAGGATATCATGAATTTCCGCCAGCTTGGCTCGAGGACACCTGGACATCCGGAGTATGGTGCTGCCAATGGGATTGAGGCGACAACCGGACCGCTTGGCGCCGGCATCGGCATGGCCGTGGGTATGGCAGCAGCAGAGAAGCATCTTGCCGCCGTCTTTAATCGCCCGGGCTATGAAATCGTAAATCATAGAACTTATGTTGAGTGCGGCGACGGAGATCTGATGGAGGGCATTTCCTCGGAGGCTTTGTCTCTTGCAGGTACCTGGAAGCTGGACAAGCTGACGGTCCTTTATGACTCCAATCACATTTCCATCGAGGGAGATACCAGTATTGCCTTTACAGAGGATCCTGCAAAACGCGCGGAAGCCTTTGGATTTAAAACACTTCTTGTCGAGGATGGAAATAATCTGGAGGAGATCGGCAAAGCGATTGCCATAGCCAATGCGGATGACTCTGCGCCATACTTTATTACAGTAAAGACTACGATCGGATACGGCTGCCCCGCAAAACAGGGGACCAACAAGGCGCACGGTGAGCCTCTCGGTGAGGAAAATGTCAAGGCTATGAAGGAGTTCCTCGAGTGGCCGTCTCAGGAACCGTTTTTTGTACCGGAGGAGGTTTATGCACATTACCGGAAGCTTTCCGAGGACAAGCTTCCGGCATATACCGCATGGGAGAAATTGTTCGCAGCCTATCGCACTGCATATCCGGAGCTTGCGGCACTTTGGGACGAATATCACAGTAACATCGATGAGGCAAAGCTTTCCGAAGATGCAGGATTCTGGGAGCCTTGTGATAAGGCAGAAGCCACAAGAGCATCCTCTGGTGCAGTGATCAACTATATAAAGGATAAAATTCCTCATCTTTTCGGAGGCTCTGCAGATTTATCTCCGTCTAACAAGACAGACATGAAGGGAGAGGAGTATTTCTCTGCGGTAACACCGGAGGGCAGAAACATTCACTTTGGCGTAAGGGAAATGGCAATGGGAGCGATTGCCAATGGTATGTTGCTGCACGGTGGGCTCCGTACATATACAGGAACATTTTTTGTTTTCAGTGATTATCTTAAGCCGATGGCAAGACTTGCAGCGCTTATGGAGATTCCGCAGATTTTTGTACTGACACATGATTCCATAGGTGTAGGAGAGGACGGACCGACACATGAGCCGATTGAGCAGCTTGCGATGTTGCGTTCAATTCCTAATTTCCAGGTGTTCCGTCCATGTGATCGAGCGGAAACAGAGGCAGCATGGTACGCAGCACTGCAGTCAGACCATACTCCGACCGCACTGATTCTCACACGGCAGAATCTGCCGCAGATCCCGGGATCCGGTCGCAGAGCACTTCAGGGAGCTTACGTTATTGATGACTGTGACAAGGATCCGGAGTACATTATCATCGCGACCGGTTCGGAGGTTTCTCTTGCGGTGGATGCTAAAAAGCGCCTTACAGAGGAAGGATACCAGGTACGTGTGGTTTCTATGCCAAGCATGGAGGCATTTGAACAGCAGTCAGATGCATATAAGGAGTCTGTGCTGCCAAAGCATGTACGTAAGAGAGTTGCGGTAGAAGCGCTGAGTGATTTTGGCTGGGCAAAGTATACAGGACTGGATGGCAAGGTGGTTTCTATGCATTCCTTTGGAGCAAGCGGCAATGGAAGCCAGCTGTTTAAGCACTTTGGCATTACAACTGACGCGGTTGTGGATGCGGTCAAGTCTTTAAAATAAGAAAGAACGATCAAGGATTATAGGAGGCAAGATATGAGATTTTTTATTGATACTGCCAATGTGGATGAAATCAGAGAAGCCAATGATATGGGGATTATTGATGGTGTCACGACCAATCCTTCTCTCATCGCTAAAGAGGGCAAGGACTATCTTGAGACGCTGAAGGAGATCACATCGATTGTGGATGGCCCGATTTCCGGCGAAGTCAAGGCTTCTACTACGGATGCAGAGGGTATGATCCGGGAGGGAAGAGAAATTGCGGCAATTCATCCCAATATGGTCGTAAAGATCCCGATGACAACAGAGGGACTGAAAGCAGTCAAGACTCTTTCCAAAGAGGGAATCCACACCAATGTGACACTTGTCTTTTCTGCTTCGCAGGCACTGCTTGCAGCAAGAGCTGGAGCGACTTATGTTTCTCCGTTCCTTGGAAGACTTGATGATATTTCTACAGATGGAATCGCCTTAATCGAAGACATCATGGAAATCTTTGAAATGTATCCTGACATTGATACGCAGGTGATCTGCGCATCCATCCGCCATCCGATGCACATTGTGGAGTGTGCCAAGACTGGTGCGGATATTGCAACTGTGCCATATAAGGTTCTGATGCAGATGGTAAAGCATCCGCTTACAGATATTGGCATTGATAAGTTCCGCAAGGATTATGAAGCTGCCTTTGGTAAATAATCCGGACAGGAATATATATGCTGGATAGTGTCATACTATTGATTATTCTTATTATTATCAAAGCAATATTTACATCTGCAGAGACTGCATCGTTGGAAGTAGGGGAAGCCCGCCTCCGTAAATTAAAGGAGGAGGGGAGCCATAGCGCAGAGCGCCTTCTCCGGCTGACAGAGGATTCCGGGAAATACTATACCAAGGTGCAGGTGCTTACGACACTGGCGGGGCTTCTCGCCAGTGCCTTTGCTGTTTCCGCATTTCTTGCGCCGATGACCGCAATCCTTTTATTATTGCCGCTAAGCATTCCGGTAACCGGAATCCGCGCAATTGCGGTTCTGCTGATTACCTTGATTTCCGGATTTTTTATCATACTTTTAGGCGAAATGCTTCCTCGCAGACTGGCACTTAAGGACTTGGAAAAAACAGCGCTTGGCATGGCACTGCCGCTCACCATCGCAACGACACTGATTAGTCCGGCAGCAGCCCTGCTTAGACTCTGTACAAATTGTATTTTGAGGATCATCGGTATCAGTCCTGAGGACATGGAGGAGAGGGTTTCAGAAGAGGATATCCTCATGATGATAGATGAGGGAACAGAAAAAGGCACCATCGAAAGCTCGGAAAACGAAATGATTCAAAACGTGTTTGAGTTTAATGATCTGACAGTCGAGGATGTCTGTACCCACCGTACCGAGGTTGCGATGCTGTATCTCGAGGACAGTGACCGGCAATGGCGTAAGACAATCCATGAAAACCGTTACTCAAACTATCCGATCTGCGGGGAGGATGACGACGATATTATCGGTATTCTGGATACCAAGGATTATTTCCGTTTGTATGATCAGTCGCGTGACAATGTTCTTAAAAATGCTGTCGACAAGCCTTATTTTGTATCCCAGAATATGAAGGTCTCGAGTCTGTTTCAGGAGATGAAAAAGGACCGGAATTACTATGCGGTGGTGCTGGATGAGTACGGCGGTATGACTGGCATTGTCACGTTGCATGATCTTGTAGAGGCGTTGGTCGGGGATATCGAGGAGGAAGATGAACCGATTGGACCAGAGGATATTGAGACGGTGGGACCGGATGAATGGATCATCCTGGGTGAGGCAGATCTTGAGGATGTGAATGAAAAGCTCGGACTGGAGCTTCCGACGGAGGATGCAGATACCTTTGGAGGATATATCATGGGAATCATCGGCAAGGTGCCGGATGACGGCAGCTCCTTCCATGTAGATACGCCAGAGCTGGAAATAGACGTCGCTTCCATAAAAAATCACCGGATTGGAAAGACGGTTGTGCGTAAAAAGTCCGCTGCAAAGCAGGAAACAGGAGAACCGCAGCCGGTGTCATGAAGCAGAACTCATGAGATCCTTTTGTGAGGAGTGCAGCGATATTCGTTTATACAGACTTTCATCAGGGATCATTTAGTATGATATACCCGCATGGGGTACTTGACGATTTCAAAGTTCCTGCTATGATAGACGTGGTTAGAAAAAACTAACTATGATTATATCAAGAAATTTTGAGGAGGCAGGTATGTTAGGAAATATTATTGTTTCTCTGATTATTGCGGCAGCGGTCATTCTCGGTGTAAGAAGCATTCGCAAAAGAGCTGTCAGTGGATGTTGCGGCGGAGGAGATGCGGTACCTAAGGTTAAGGTTTCAGATCATAATTTATCGCATTATCCATATGATGTGCTGATGCAGGTAGACGGCATGCACTGCGCCAATTGTGCTCGCAGGGTGGAGAATGCGCTTAACAGTCTTGAGGGTGTTTTTGCTGCAGTAGATCTTGGTAGAAATGAGGTTTCCATCCGTATGAAAGAGAGAATTCCGGATGAGAAGCTGAAAGCAGCCGTCCGTAAGGCAGGATATTCTGCCCGGGATATCGAGGAACAGGGCAGATAAGGAGGATAACAAATGCTTAATGAGGAAAATCAGGAAAAGCCAGTGAAGCTGATCGAGCGTAAGCTTGCATATCAGGGGCGGATTTTGTCCGTGTATGATGATCATGTAAATGTTGGCGGGCACGATACACACTGGGATTTTATTCATGTAAAGGGAGCAGCAGCAGTACTGCCGGTGCTTCCGGATGGCAGGCTCCTCATGGTACGACAGTTCCGTCATGCTTTGAATCGCTTTACGCTTGAGATCCCGGCAGGCAAGCGGGATTCGGAGAATGAGGACTATCTGGTATGCGCAGAGAGGGAGCTTGAGGAGGAAACGGGCTATCGGACAGATCACATGGAGTTTCTGCTGGATTTGACGCCAACGGTTGCCTTCCTCGATGAGAAGATCCGGATCTATACGGCGGAGCGGCTGGTGCCGGGACAGAAGCACTGGGATGAGGATGAAGAGATCGGAGTGGAGGCATGGAGTCTTGAAGATTTACTCGGACTCATCCGTGATGGTAAGATGACGGATGGAAAAACAGTTGCAGCGATCCTGGCTTATGCCGTAAAATGCAAGTGAATGTTTCCTGCTGATGTATCCCCGGGATCCAGCAGAAGATAATACATATAATGCCAGATACGGATGCAGCCAGCATCTTTAAGTGGCAGGACAGGAAGGAACAATATGAAAAGAGAACACTTGGAAGACTATGTAAAAACCATCCCGGATTTTCCGGAGCCTGGTATTTTATTCAGAGATATTACTTCGTTGATTCAGGATCCGGATGGTCTTAAAGAGTCCATTGACGGACTGACCAAGGCACTGGAAGGCGTAGAGTTTGATACAGTGATCGGACTTGAGTCCAGGGGCTTTATTTTTGGAACACCAGTCGCGTATGCACTCGGCAAGGGATTTGTACCGATCCGTAAAAAAGGCAAGCTTCCAAGAGAAACGGTATCCGTGAAGTATGATCTTGAGTATGGAGAAGCGGAGATTGAGCTTCACAAGGATGCCATCCGTCCCGGAGAGAGAGTTGTGCTGATTGATGATCTCATTGCTACAGGCGGATCACTTGAAGCTGCTGTTAAGCTTGTGGAGATGCTTGGCGGCAAGGTAGTTAAGATCCTTTGTGTGATGGAACTTGCAGGACTTAAGGGTCGCGAGAGGCTTAAGAATTATGATCTTACCTCTCTTATTACATATGAAGGAAAGTAAGGCATGCCATCATGGGTGAACAACTGACAGAATCCGATGTTAAAAGAATCGAGGAGGAAATCCGGCACAGAAAGGTGGATTTACGCCCCAAGCTTACCAGGGAGGTGAGCGAAGCTGCTGCACAGGGAGACCGCTCCGAGAACTTTGAGTATTACGCGGCAAAGCGTGCCAATGGTCAGAACAATTCCCGGATCCGGTATCTGGAGAAGCTTTTGCGCTTTGCGACGATTGTCTCTGATCAATCCAGGGAGGATGAGGTCGGACTCAATAATACAGTTACGGTATATTTTGAGGATGATGAGGAGGAGGAAACCTACCGGATTGTGACATCGATCCGGGGACACTCTCTGGAAGGATTAATTTCCAATGAATCCCCGTTAGGCCGTGCTCTGATGGGACACAAGGTGGGAGACCGGGTTGAAGTAAAAACAGAAAATGCGGGCAGCTACTTTGTCGTGATTAAAAAGCTGGAAAAAACAGGAGAGAGTGCGGAGGATCATATCAAGGGATTCTGACATATCCGGAGGTCGGATTTTTTGATAGCGATCGTTTTGAAGCCTATATAGAGTAAAAATCTGGAGATAAAACCGGAGTAGATGTAAGACGTAAGTAAAAAGCGATCAACTAAAGGGATGTGCTTCAAGCCGTTATCGGTTTGAAACACATCCCTTTTTTAGAGGATAAGCTGCATATTAGAGGACAAGTGGTATAGAGTAAAGTATCCGGCAGGGATTAACAGGAGTCAGACCATCAGGCTGGGACGACGCACCTTGGAGGAAATCGGAACGTCATCCGTTCCGGTGCAGATCACGGCTTCGCTGCTTTCTTTGTCCAAAGCACAGAAATCGACATGCTGATAGAGATAATTCATAAGCTCCCGCCGACGTACAATGCCGATAAAGTGATCAAGATCATCAACGACAGGCACAAAGTTCTGATTGACCGCACGATTTACAAGACCCTCCATCGAGCTTGCAACACCTACCGGTATATAATGGTTTTTAAGGGGAATGTCTTTGACCTGTACCCGCTCCGCATCCTTCAGATTAAATTTCAGATTATTTTTGAGTGCATACAGGATGTCTCCTTCTGTGACAATCCCGAAAAATTTGCCGTCCTTAGTGAGGACCGGTATGGAAGAATACCGGTGGTATTCCATTTTTTCCATAGCCATTCTGACCGTATCCGTATCCTCGATATAAGCGACGTCGCATTTCGGAGTCAGGAAAAAAAGTATATTCATGCCTATCTGCTCCCTCCTTTTGATTTCCTCGTTTCTATTTTTCATACTTCCAATATAGCAAGGATTTGTAAATGAAGTTTGTCCAGAATCTTACGAAATCCGAAACATGATTAAAACATTTTAAACAAATTCACGAAGCTTTCTACTTCTTATATTATAGCATAAGTCACTGAGATTTGGGATAAGCGTGAGAAATTAAGAGCAGAATGCCGGGGGTGGAATACCAGACAACGTGCCGGAGGGAAGTACTTTTTGACATTAAGAACGGCAGATAGTAAAATATTGCAATAACATATAGCGATACATATCGCAATGCATGTATATAGAAGGCATGGAAGCTATATGGGGAGAATGCAGTTATGGCAGAATTGGTAAAAGACAAGCTGGAAACAGCTTCATCAGAAGTTCATCAGGATAAAAATAAAATGCTGACACCGGATGTGAAGCAGACAGAAATCACGCTGGAGCATCCGAAGGATAATACACCTCCGGAGGTTTTGTATCAGCAGCTGATCCGGGATATCAGGAAGTATCATCCCTCCGGAGATCTGTCCATGATCGAAAAGGCATATCATGTTGCGGCCAAGCAGCATAAGGATCAGAAACGTAAATCAGGAGAACCGTATATCATTCATCCGCTCTGTGTAGCCATTATCCTGGCAGATCTGGAAATGGATAAGGAGACCATAGCTGCAGGTCTTTTACATGATGTTGTAGAGGACACCGGGATGACGCTGGAGCAGGTGGAGAAGGAGTTTAATCCGGATGTGGCACTGCTTGTAGATGGTGTTACAAAGCTGACACAGCTCAATTTAAATACGGACAAGGTCGAGATGCAGGCAGAGAACCTGCGTAAGATGTTTGTCTCGATGGCAAAGGATATCCGGGTTATCATTATCAAGCTTGCAGATCGTCTGCATAATCTGAGAACGTTGGAATATCAGACGCCGGAAAAACAGAAGGAAAAGGCAAGGGAGTCGCTCGAGATTTATTCGCCTCTTGCAGATCGTCTGGGTATCAGCAAAATCAAAATCGAGATGGATGATCTGTCGCTTAAATACCTGGAGCCGGATGTCTACTATGACCTTGCGGAAAAGGTGCATCTTAAAAAGGAACAGAGAGAGGCAAGGATCAATGCCATTGTTGCCGAGGTGTCAAGCCACATCAAGGAAGCGGGGATTGATGCCCAGATTAACGGGCGTGTCAAGCACTTCTTTTCCATCTATCGTAAGATGGTAAACCAGAACAAAACCATAGACGAGATCTATGACCTTTTTGCAATCCGGATTATTGTGGATACGGTACGGGACTGTTATGCGGCTCTGGGTATCATTCATAAGATGTATACCCCGATTCCGGGACGGTTTAAGGATTACATCGCCATGCCTAAGCCGAATATGTACCAGTCGCTGCATACAACGGTGATCGGCAAGGACGGCGTCCCATTTGAAATCCAGATCCGGACGTTTGAAATGCATCGTACTGCGGAGTTTGGTATTGCAGCGCACTGGAAATATAAGGAGCAGGGCGGTTCACAGGAAAAGGTATCCGATAATGAGCTTGCCAAGATGAACTGGCTCCATGAGATCATGGAGTGGCAGAAGGATGAGTCGGACTCCAAGGAGTTTATGAACATGGTTAAGTCAGACCTTAACCTGTTTAATGAAAATGTGTATTGCTTTACGCCGACCGGTGATGTTAAAAACCTGCCGGCGGGTTCCACGCCGATTGATTTTGCCTATGCAATCCATTCTGCAGTCGGAAACAAGATGGTTGGAGCCAAGGTCAATGACAAGCTGGTTCCGGTGACCTATCAGCTGCAAAATGGCGACCGGGTCGATATTATTACGTCTCAGAACTCCAGAGGTCCCAGTCGTGACTGGCTTAAGATTGTAAAATCCACGCAGGCTAAAAACAAGATTAACCAGTGGTTTAAGTATGTGCAAAAGGATGAAAACATTGAGCGGGGCAAGGACCTTCTCGAGAAGTATGCACATTCCAAAGGCTACAACCTCGGAGATCTGACCAAGCCGGAGTATATGGAGGGTGTGATCCGGAGGTACAGCTATACGGACTGGGATTCGATCCTTGCTTCGGTAGGACGGGGTGGTCTTAAGGAAAGCCAGGTTATTGCCAAGCTGATTGATCTTAAGCAGAAGGAAGCGGAAAACAGCAGGAACGATGAGGATGTACTTGAGAACATCGAGAGCCTCAGCAAAAAGACGGAAGTAATACGGAAGTCCAAGTCCGGTATTGTGGTCAAGGGTATCCACGATCTTGCCGTGCGCTATGCCAAGTGCTGTTCGCCGGTTCCTGGGGATGAGATTGTAGGCTTTGTTACAAGAGGTCGGGGCATTACGATCCATCGTACAGACTGTATCAACATGATGAATCTGCCGGCGGATGAAAAATCCAGGCTGATTGAGGCGGAGTGGCAGATGGATGACTCCGGAGAAACCTATGCGACAGAGCTTACCATTTATACCAATAACCGTGTAGGACTGCTCGTGGATATCTCCAAGATCCTTACGGATGCCAACATCGACATCAAGGCGCTGCAGTCGAGGGTCGGTAAAAATGAAAAAGCGACCATTACGCTGTCCTTTGACATTCACAACAAGGAAGAACTGTCAGTGCTGGTAGACAAGCTGCGTAAGGTAAACGGCATCCTCGACATTGAAAGAACACAGGGGTAAACATGTTAAAGGTTTCAAAATATACGACCGGAGTGATACAAACCAATGTATATTTCTGCTTTGATGATACAAGCAGGGAGTGTGTTATCATTGATCCGGCTGCGAATGCAGCTAAAATCATTGAGATCGTGGAGCAGCAGCTGCATGCTTTGCCGCAGGCAATTTTGCTCACACACGGACATTTTGATCATATGATGGCGGCGGAGGAGACGGCGGAGCATTTTGGCGTTGAGATATTCGCATCAGAAAAAGAACGGGAGCTGCTTAAGACACCGGAGTGGAATTTATCGTCCAATTTCCAGCTGGATATTGAGGTTACAAGGTTTACAGCGCTTAAGGATCATGACATACTTCCGCTGCTGGGTCACAGGTGGGAGGTTATTGCCACACCGGGACATACCAGTGGCTCTGTCAGCTATTATGTACCGTTAACTGGGGAGGAAATAGCAGCAAATGCCGGCCTCCCGGAAAAGGAACGGCAGGTACCGCTGCTTTTTTCCGGGGATACCTTATTTAGAGAATCTTATGGCAGAACGGATTTTCCCGGAGGTTCAGAAACCGAAATCCTGGACAGCATTTGTAACAGACTGCTGGTACTGCCGCCGGAGACGCTGGTGTTTCCGGGACATGAGGGGATGAGCAGCATTGCCAACGAGCAGAAGTACAATCCGGCAGCTTACCTTACCATGATGCAGCAGAAAAATAACGGGCAGTGAAGCATAACGGACAGTGCAACAAAAGAAATGAAAAAGGAAATGAGGCGAAGCATTGATCAGATTGATCTTAGATAAAGAAGCGGCAGAGTACGAACAGGATCTCCGTGAGCTTACCAAGCAGTTTTATCCGGGGGAAGACTTTGAAATCCATACACCGGATGGCGTGCATCTTTCGGAAACGACACAGGAGGAAAAGAACGCTCTTAAAAAGGCACAGGAGAGCGGCACTGCAGCAAGGGTGAACCGGAAGTCAGCTAAAAACCGCAGTCATATGGTGATGGAGCTGACACCGGAGGGAGCCGCCGACGATGCCATCCGTCTGAGCCTTACGGTGCATGTGGCAGAGCTTCCTCTGACCGGGGACCGCAGGACGGATAAATCCATGATTAAGGCGCTGGCATATCAGAAGCTTACGGGTCTCAGCGGAAAAACGCTTCCCTGGGGAGATCTTACCGGCATCCGCCCGGTTTCCCTTGTGAGTCCGATGATGGAGCAGGCTATGGCAAAAGATCCGCTGCATCATCTTACGGAGGAGGACCGGGCTGCGATCCGACAGAAGATAAGTAAGGAATATATGCTTGAGGGCGAGAAGCTGGAGCTTGTGATGGAAATTGCGGAGCGCGAACAGCAGATCCTCGGGCGGATCCTTGCAAAAACAGGCAGAAGTTATCAGGAGGGCTGGAGTCTTTACATTGGTATCCCGTTCTGCCCGACCCGGTGTCTCTATTGCAGCTTTCTGTCTAATACCATTGACCACTGGGAATCAAGACTTCCCTTATATTTTGAGCATCTTGCAAGTGAGATCCGTCTCGCAGTTTCCGAAATGTCCGGGAGACTTGGCAAGACGCTGCAGACGATTTATATCGGCGGTGGTACACCAACGGCGTTAAATGCCTTCTGGCTTAAGCGGCTGATGGAGCTTGTTCATGAAGAGTGTGATTTTTCGGGCGTTGTGGAGTTTACTGTGGAGGCGGGACGTCCGGACTCGATCGAGCGCGAGAAGCTTGAGATCCTTAAGGCAGCGGGGGTCGACAGGATTTCCGTAAACCCGCAGACCTTCCGGCAAAAGACCCTGGATCTTATTGGCAGGAAGCATTCAGTCGAGGAAACCATTGCGGCGTATCGACTTGCGCGGGAAGTGGGATTTAACAATATCAATATGGATATCATCCTCGGGCTCCCGGGCGAGAAGCTTCCGGAGGTGACGGATACCTTATGTGAGATTGCAAGACTTAAGCCGGACAGCCTCACGGTGCATACGCTTGCGGTGAAACGGGCGGCGAGACTGACTCTGGAGCGGGATTACTGGGCAGGCGTTTACCGCGCGGGAGATGAGCAGGAGATTGTGAGAGAAACAGAGCTCGCACATCAGGCGGATCAGGATGCCGGGCTTACATTCCGGTATCCGGAAATTACCAGGATGATGATGGCAGCAGAGTATACAGCGGCGCTTCTGGATCTGAAGCCCTACTATCTCTACCGTCAGAAAAATATGGCGGGAAATCTGGAAAATGTCGGATACTGTCTGGAAGGCAAGGAATGTCTTTATAATATCCTCATGATGGAGGAGAAGCATAGCGTCATCGGCTGTGGCGCAGGTACGTCCACCAAGCTTGTGCTGCCGGACAAGGATGGAATTTCAGGGCAGAAGCGGGTGGAGCGATGCGATAATGGTAAAAGCATCGGAGAGTATATGGATCATTTTGAGAAATATAAAGAGAGGAAGCTCCGGCTTTTTAAAATGTTTACCTGAATTTTACAGTTTCATAGAAATGAAATTTACAGAAGCCCCCTATAGTGGCGATTGTAAGGAGAGAAAATCCTTACGATTGGACTCACTACAGGAGGCTTTTTATTATGAAAAAAACAATCGGAATTTTACTTTCTATGGCACTTATTGCAGGCGCACTCAGCGGATGTGGAGCAAGCGCTGCCAAGACAGAGGCTGCAAATACCAGCACTGCAGCGGCGGCAAGTACAAAAGCAGAAACTACTGCTGCAGCATCTAAGGTTGAGGCAAACAGCAAGGCAGCAGAATCAACGCAGGCGGAGACTGCCAATGCCGGCAGCGCAGATGGATCGTTTGAGGGCAGCATTGACGTAATTTCCAGAGAGGATGGTTCTGGTACAAGAGGCGCTTTTATCGAGCTCATGGGCATTGAAGAAAAGAACGCGTCTGGTGAAAAGGTGGATAATACCACACAGGATGCGGAGATCACAAACTCGACAGAGGTTATGATCACAACTGTAGCCGGAGATGCGCAGGCGATCGGATATATTTCACTTGGATCCTTAAATGACACGGTGAAGGCACTCTCCATTGATGGGGCAGAGGCAACCGTCGATAATATCAAGTCCGGAAAGTATAAAGTCGCAAGACCTTTTAATATCGTTACTAAGGGAGATGTCAGTGCAGAGGCACAGGATTTCATCAAATTCATTTTTTCCGAGGATGGTCAGAAGGTTGTAGAAGACAATGGCTACATTTCACAGGGCAATGAGGGTGCCTATACTGCAGCAGGCACCTCCGGAAAGATTACTGTTGCAGGCTCCTCTTCTGTCACTCCGGTCATGGAAAAGCTCGCAGAGGCGTATAAGGCGCTCAACCCGCAGGCTACAATCGAAGTACAGCAGTCTGACTCCACAACAGGCGTTACATCCGCAATCCAGGGCGTATGCGATATCGGTATGGCATCCAGAGAGCTTAAGGATTCGGAAACCTCACAAGGTGTCAAGGCACAGGTTATCGCCATGGATGGCATCGCAGTCATTGTCAACAAGGACAATGGCATCAATGGCCTCACATCAGATCAGGTTAAGTCCATCTATGTTGGTGATACCACAGACTGGTCTGATCTTAAGTAAAGAAAGCTGAGGAAACATGGAAGCGGAAAATGTTACAATGCTCAGGACGGAGGCAGATGTAAAGCGTATGGTCAGGAATCAGCCTGGCGGACACGGGAATTCCGCCAGACTTAAGGAAAGCATAGCGAAATATATTTTTATGATACTTGCCAGCATGAGTATTGTCCTTGTTGTGCTGATCTGTGTTTTCCTTTTTGCCAATGGCCTTCCTGCCATTTTTAAAATCGGTCCCAGGGAGTTTCTGCTTGGGACCACATGGAAGCCTGGAAACAATATTTACGGGATCCTGCCAATGATTCTGGGTTCGGTGATCGTAACGATCGGAGCCATTATTGTAGGGGTTCCGATAGGCATTTTAACTGCGGTCTATCTGTCCAGATTCTGCTCAAGGAAGCTGTATAAATTTATTTATCCGGCAGTAGAACTTCTGGCAGGGATCCCCTCGGTTGTATACGGATTTTTTGGACTGGTTGTCATTGTACCGGTTGTCGCGGCACTGACAAAGGAGCTTGGCGGCAAGGGCAAGTCGATTCTTACGGCGTCTATCCTGCTTGGTATCATGATCCTGCCGACCATTATCAGCATGGCAAAAGCCGCACTGGATGCTGTGCCGGAGAGCTATTATGAAGGTTCGCTTGCACTTGGAGCTACGCATGAGAGAACCGTTTTCCACGTTATGGTACCAGCAGCAAAGTCAGGCATTTTTGCCGGCGTTGTCCTTGGTGTTGGTCGGGCCATCGGCGAAACCATGGCGGTAATCATGGTGGCAGGAAACCAGGCGAGGATGCCGAAAGGAATTTTACAAGGTATCCGTACAATGACTGCCAACATTGTTCTTGAAATGGGGTATGCTACGGATCTGCATCGGGAAGCATTGATTGCAACCGGAGTGGTGCTGTTTATTTTCCTCTTAATTATTAACTCAATTTTTTCCTGGATGAAGAGAAAATCAGAAGCGGAGCATTAATCTTATGAGTCAGAAAACAGAAAGCGTACTGCTTAGACTTTTAACATATATTGCAGCGATTCTTACTGTGGCAACACTGCTGTTTCTCATTGCGTATATTCTGATGAAAGGGATACCGTATCTGAAACCAAGTCTTTTTGCCTTGGAATATAATACGGAAAATGTTTCCCTGATGCCTGCACTGATCAATACCATTGTGATGGTTTTCCTGTCGCTTCTCGTAGCAGTGCCTATGGGAGTCGGATCTGCCATCTATCTTGTGGAATATGCTAAAAAAGGTTCAAAGCTGGTGGAGCTTATCCGGCTCACGACAGAAACACTTTCCGGCATTCCTTCCATTATTTATGGCCTTTTTGGATATCTCTTGTTTGTGATGCAGCTTGGTATGGGGTATTCCATCCTTGGAGGCGCTCTTACGATCAGCATCATGATCCTGCCTCTTATCATGCGGCAGACAGAGGAATCGCTGAAGGCAGTACCGGATCTTTTTAGAGAGGGATCATTTGGCCTTGGCGCCGGAAAGCTACGGACAATTTTTGCTATAGTACTGCCGGCTAGTATCCCCGGCATCCTGGCGGGAGTGATCCTTGCTATTGGCCGAATCGTCGGCGAAACCGCCGCATTGATTTATACCTCCGGGACAGTAGCAGGGATTCCTGCCAGTGTGATGGGATCAGGCAGAACGCTTGCAATCCATATGTATGTCTTGACCAATGAAGGACTCTATACCAATCAGGCATATGCCACGGCGGTCGTTTTACTGGTAGTGGTTCTGGGGATCAATGCATTGTCTGCATTCGCGGCAAAAAAACTCGTAAAGGTCTGAGTATAGTCAGAAATCAGGAGAAAAATGGACACTTCACAGAACAAGTTTACAATACGAAATATGAATCTGCATTATGGTCAGTTTCATGCACTGCATAATATCAATCTGGATATCAAGACCAATGAAATCACGGCGTTTATCGGACCGAGTGGATGTGGAAAGTCCACACTTCTTAAATCCTTAAACCGGATGAATGATTTAGTCGAGGGCTGTGTCATTGATGGAGAGATCCTTCTGGATCAGGATAACATCTATGACAAGTCCATGGATGTGAATTATTTAAGGAAACGGGTTGGTATGGTTTTCCAGAAGCCAAATCCATTCCCAATGTCGATTTATGACAATATTGCTTACGGACCAAGAACACATGGAATCCGGAATCGTCAGAAGCTGGATGAGATCGTGGAAACTTCGCTTAAGCAGGCGGCGATCTGGGATGAGCTTAAAGATCGTCTTGGGAAATCTGCGCTGGGACTTTCCGGTGGACAGCAGCAGAGACTTTGCATTGCAAGAGCGCTGGCGGTAAAACCTGAGGTACTCCTGATGGATGAGCCGACCTCTGCACTGGATCCGATTTCCACGGCTAAAATTGAGGATCTTGCGATTGACCTTAAAAAAGATCTTACGATTGTCATTGTCACGCACAATATGCAGCAGGCAACAAGAATCTCGGATAAGACAGCGTTCTTTCTGCTGGGAGATCTCATTGAGACGGGTCCGACAGACCAGCTGTTTTCCATGCCTAAGGAGAAAAAAACCGAGGATTATATTACAGGAAGGTTTGGGTGATCATATGAAAAAGATAGGATTCTGGGACCTTGCAGTGATGTGGTTTTATATTGCGGCTTTGCCGAAGCGCTGCCTGGCAAAGGCGTGCCGGAGTATCTGGAGTCTGACACAGGAATTTTTTAAGAAAAACATGAATCCGGAGGTAAGATGCCATGCGGAACAGATTTGACCGGCAGCTGGACGATCTTAATCGTAATCTAACGGAAATGGGGTCCTGCTGCGAAGAGTGCATCGGACAGGTTGCGGTAGCATTGTCCAGTATTAACGAAATCAGCAGGAGTCATGAGTCCAGTGTGACGGAACGTCTTATTGAAAAGATCTATGAATCGGATGCGGAGATTGACAAGCTGGAAAGAACGATAGAAAACCAGTGCTTACGTCTGCTCCTGGAGCAGCAGCCGGTGGCAAGAGACCTCCGCTATGTTTCTGCCGCACTCAAAATGATTTCCGACATGGAACGAATCGGCGATCAGTGTTCGGACATCGCGGATATTGCAAAGTACCTGTCGACGGAAAACAAGGGTACACTGGAATCGGCTGTCCATATCCAGGATATGGCAAGCGCAACCATGAACATGGTCATGCGGGCAGTCGACTCTTTTATCAAAAGAAATCTGGAAATAGCAAAGGTCGTGGAGAAATCCGATGATGTCGTGGATGAGCTTTTTGTAAAGGTCAAGGAAGAGATTGCGGAGATGATCTCCAGGCATCCGGAGCAGGGAGAGTCACTGCTGGATCTTCTGATGGTCGCAAAATACTTTGAGAGGATCGGAGACCATGCGACCAATATCGCCGAGTGGGTGGAGTTTTCCATCAATGGAGAGCGGCCGCTTAAGGTAAAATATCAGTTTGATGAAGCAAGCCAACAGGAAATCAAAATCGATAAAAAAACAAGCTGACGGAGTTTTCCTTAAGCTTACTGAAATTATATCAGCCATGCATAAATCATGCGGAAGCGCCTGGAAGTGCAGCATAAGACGCTTTACATACTTGCAATATTGTTTGATTTCGCCTATACTTTCCGGGTATAGGCGAAATTTTTGTTCTATAAATTATGAATCATAGAAAAATGACGGAAATTCCTTTTTAAGGATGTCCGATAGACAGGAGATCATATGGGATTTGAATTTAGAAGAAAGCTGCCTTCCTCGGCAGAAATCAGAGAGCAGATTCCTCTTTCCGCAGAGCTTGCCGAGATCAAGGCGGAACGGGATGAAGAAGTTAAAGCAATTTTCCGCGGGGATTCCAAGAGATTCCTTCTGATTATCGGACCATGCTCCGCGGATCATCCGGACCCTGTGCTGGAGTATTGCGGCAAGCTTAAAGAGGTCGCGGAGCAGGTGAAGGATCGGATCATGATTATCCCGAGAATCTACACCAACAAGCCGAGAACTACAGGTGAGGGGTATAAGGGCATGCTGCATCAGCCGGATCCGGAAAAAGGCGCCAATGTTGCGGATGGCATCGCAGCTATCCGTAAGCTGCATCTCGCAGTGCTTAAGGAAACCGGGTTTAGTACGGCGGATGAAATGCTGTATCCGGATAATCTCAGGTATCTCTCGGATATCATGAGCTATGTAGCGGTAGGCGCGCGTTCCGTAGAGAACCAGCAGCACCGCCTGGTGGCCTCCGGCATTGATGTGCCAACCGGTATGAAAAACCCGACTTCGGGGGATCTCGGTGTTATGCTTAACTCTATTTATGCCGGTCAGCATCCGCATGATTTTATCTTCCGCGAGTGGGAGGTCAAGTCGGATGGCAACCCGTATACACATGCGATTCTCAGAGGCTCGCAGAGTAAGCATGGTCAGATTATGCCAAACTATCACTATGAAGACCTGAAGCTTTTGCTTAATCTTTATAATGAACGAGAGCTTGAATATCCTGCAGTAGTTGTGGATACGAATCACTGCAACTCGGCTAAGAAATACAAGGAGCAGCTGCGGATTGCACAGGAGGTTATGCATTCGCGGAAGTACTCACCGGAGTTAAATAACTTTGTCAAGGGTCTGATGGTGGAGTCCTATCTGCTCGAGGGCAGCTGTAAGGTGGAGGAGCATATTTACGGTAAATCCATTACCGATCCATGTATTGGCTGGGAGGATACGGAAAGGCTGATCTCCATGATTTATGATTATATGCAGCAGACAACGGTCTGATAATCAACGGAAACTATAGAAAGAGGGTATCATATGGGAGTTTATGAGGAGCTGGTAGCTCGTGGTCTGATCGCCCAGGTTACGGACGAGGACAAAATCAAGGATCTTGTAAATAATGGTAAAGCCACTTTTTATATTGGTTTTGATCCGACGGCAGATTCTCTGCATGTAGGACATTTTATGGCGCTGGTTCTGATGAAGCGTCTGCAGGCTGCCGGCAATAAGCCGATTGCTCTGGTGGGCGGCGGAACCGGTATGATTGGTGATCCATCCGGACGTACAGATATGCGTAAGATGATGACCATTGAGCAGATTGATCATAACTGCGAATGCTTCAAGCAGCAGATGAGCCGCTTCATCGAGTTTGGTGAGGGCAAGGCCAGAATGGTAAATAATGCAGACTGGCTCCGGGATCTTAATTTCCTGGAGTTTATGCGGGATATCGGCTCCTGCTTCTCGGTAAACGATATGTTACGTGCGAGAGCCTATGTAAATCGTATGGAGAGAGGACTTACCTTCCTGGAGTTCTCCTACATGCTGATGCAGGGCTATGATTTCTATCGTCTGTACAATGACTATGGTTGCAATATGGAGTTTGGCGGAGATGACCAGTGGTCCAATATGCTTGCCGGAACAGAGCTGATCCGTAAGAAACTGGGAAAGGATGCCTATGCGCTGACCATTACCCTGCTGACCAATTCGGAGGGCAAAAAAATGGGCAAGACCGTCGGCGGCGCGGTATGGCTGGATCCTAAAAAGACTTCTCCGTATGATTTCTACCAGTACTGGAGAAATGTTGATGATGCAGATGTAATCAAATGCATGAAGCTTCTTACGTTTATTCCGCTTGAGGAAATAGATGAGATGGCGAAGTGGGAGGGCGCTGACCTTAACAAGGCAAAAGAGAAGCTCGCGTTCTCACTTACGGAAATGGTTCATGGCAGAGAGGAAGCAGAAAAGGCGGATACGGCAGCCAAAGCCATATTTATGGGCGGTGGAGATTCTGAAAATATGCCCAAGATTCTGCTCAAGGATGAGGATTATAAGGATGGTTCCATTGACATCCTCGGAATCCTGGTAGCCTCCGGTCTATGCAGTTCCCGCGGCGATGCGAGAAGAAATGTGCAGCAGGGCGGAGTCACTGCAGCAGGAGAAAAGGTCACAGATATCTCTTTGAGCTTTACTAAAGAAGCACTTAAGGATGGCATCGTGGTGCAGAAGGGCAAGAAAAAGTTTGTGAAGGTGATTGGATAAGACTCTGTAAATTTTACAATTCTCTTACTAAAAACCGCATTGCTTGCCGATCCCTTAAAACTGCATTATAATAAAGCCTGTAATCTTAAAAGGAGATTGACAGATTATAATGTTAAGTTTAAAAACCTTGAAGCTGGGAGCTCTGCTCAGTGCGATGATTTTGGGAACAGCTTTTCCGGCGATGGCTAAAACAAAAAGTGCTGCGCAGGCACAAGATCCGATTCGCCTGGTGATGGACAGCGACTATGTTGATGGCAAGGTCAATGATCCTGCATCTAAAAATACACGCAAGGCTTATATCGTTTGCAATAATGCGGAATTTCATCTGGAGTCTGCAAGCTCTGATATTTCGGAAGCAGACGTCATAGTATATGAAAACACTTACGTTGACGGACAGGATTTTGGTGTTCGAAACCGGATTGTTAAAAAGACCTTAAAGATCAATGACAGTGAGCAGCTTCTGCCGGACAATATCTATGAGAGCTGTCTTGGTGACGGGTCGCTTTATGATTTTGTCAATCACTGTTATGATGTGCGCGTCTATATGGATGAGCAGGATACAAAATATGTGGACTATTATTTCGGCATTGTAGATGACAATATTTTTTCTGAAATGTTAAAAGCACAGCAGGAAAAACAGGCTGCGAGCAAGGAAACAGAGTCTGCGGCTTCCGGTGGACCGGTTGTCACGAAATAAAAAGTCAAAAGACATTGCCCTCGGCAATGTCTTTTTTAGTGTCTTTTTAATTTTTTCATGCGTTTTTTCATGTTACCCCTATAGGATTTGAAGAAGTCTTATCAAAATCTGCAATAATGTAAGAAAGTGTAAGGGAAATTATGTAGCTTAAGATCATGTGTGGATGATATCATTTAACTCAAAACCGACTAGTTTATGACTGAATGTTGAGACAGAAATGGAGGCATACAATGCATCTTAAATTTACCGGCAGGAAACTGCTGTTAAGCTTTGCGGCTCTTATGATGCTGACCTGTGGGGGAACCATAACAGCATTTGCGCACAACCTTACGGCAGCTATACAGTCCGTAACCATTGACACGGCTACCAAGAGCAAAATCAATATTAATGTGTCAACCAATGGAGACAGCACGGGCACGGATGGCAAGCTCTATATATTTGAGATAAAGCCGTATCAGAGCGATTTAAGCGGCAGATCCGATCCGATTGCGTCGGCACCGATTGCAGGCAATATGGACTTTTCCGCCAGTCTTCTTGCAGGTCCCGGTGAGAAGCGGATCTACAGTGCGTTTACAGCTGCGGTGAAGGAAAACGGAAAGTATCAGATGGTTGGCAGCAGGCATTACATCACCAATCCGGAGGTTCTTGCCACCAATACAGATCCGGCACTGAATCCCGGCAAAAAAGGACTTAGGATTGAAAATTATCTTGCGGATGATGCCATCAGCATGAATATTAAACATGCCGGTCTGGACCTTGCGACAGAGCATTTTTTTGGAAAGGGGATCTGGTACTATTACGAAGGTAAAAATTATCAGATCAATGCAGATATGATCAGCTATATTGATCAATCTGTAAAAAAGCTGAGTGACAATGGAGTAGCGGTTACACTGGTGCTGCTTAACAGCTGGAACCCGGCTTATCCGGAGCTCTACCGTCCGGGCGTTACCCAGCAGGCAGGAAATGTAGCCTTGTATTATGACTTCAATGTCGAAACAGAGTCAGGCTATCGCGCAATCAAGGCCATGGCATCCTTCCTTGCAAAACGTTATAACGGTAAAAACGGATATGGCAAGGTGACAAACTGGGTGATCGGCAATGAGATTAATAATCAGTACTGGAATTATGCGGGTATTTCCGATATTACAACATATGTCCGGATGTACCAGAGAGCCTTCCGTGTGTTCTATACAGCGATGAAGAGCGAGTCTGCCAATGACAACGTGATGTTCAGTCTGGATCTTTACTGGAACATGCTTCCGGAGAGCGGGGTATTTGGCAAGTATAAGGCAAGAGATGTACTGGATACCTTTAATAACATAGATATTGAGGAGGGGCGGATCGACTGGGGGCTGGCACTTCATCCTTATCCTTATCCGCTGGTATCTCCTAATTTCTGGGATGACCTTACTACAAATCAGGGGAAGGTGACGACCGATGTCAATTCTCCGATTGTAACCTTTGCCAACCTTAACGTCATTACCGATTATATGCAGAACGCTGGCATGCTGGATACGCATGGCAAGGTACGGCATATTTTCCTGACAGAGCAGGGATTCACCTCTGTTTCCGGACAAGGGCAGGATGTGTCACAGGAGCAGGCAGCGGCAGTGGCGTATGCCTATTACATCGTATACAACAATCCGTATATTGATGCGATGCTTCTGACAAGGCAGATTGATGTAGCCGCAGGCGATGGTATGTCGGATGGGCTTGAGTATGTTGGAAAGGATGCCAATGGACAGGAAGTGATGATTCACAAGCCTGCAAGAGATGTCTTTGCCAATATTGACAATCCGGCGTTGACACAGCAGACCTCGGAATTTGCCAAGGCTGTGGTGGGTATTACAGACTGGAGCCAGGTTATTCCGGGCTTCCGCTATCCGGGGCAGTAAGCTATGGCAGGATATTATCTGATACTGGTAAATGTACTTGCCTTTGTACTTTACGGGGTGGATAAGTGGAAGGCGAGGCGGAGTCTATGGAGGATTCCGGAGGCAGAGCTGATTTCCATTGCAGCCATCGGAGGTGCTGCCGGAGCACTTGCGGGTATGCTGTTTTTTCATCATAAAACCCGAAAACCTAGGTTCCGTTATGGGATACCTCTGATTCTTATTCTTTGGATTTTACTGATTCTTTATCTTACACGACTTTAAAAAATGCCGCACTGCTGAAATGCAGTGCGGCATTTTTAATACTGCAACAGTATCGTTGGAGAGCGAGTAGCTCTGACTTCACTGGATTTTTTTTGTAAGAAAGTGGAAAAAGTATATCATTTTTGAGATTCTCCCTTTAAATATACGTAAAGTGCAGGATAACTAAAAGTTAACACTTCTATAATAATCTGCTATACTATCAGAATATATCGATATGAGGGGAGTACATCATGCAGAAATTAAAAGTACATCAGATATTGGTCATTGGATTTATGCTGTTTTCCATGTTTTTTGGCGCAGGCAACCTGATTTTTCCACCGCTTCTCGGAGCACAGGCGGGCAGCAATACCATACAGGCGATGGCAGGACTTACAGTTACCGCCGTGGTTTTTCCTATACTTGCGGTTGCTGCCGTTGCAAAGCATGATAATCTTATGAAGCTTGGAAGCTACATCCATCCATGGTTTGCATCTGTCTGGACGGTATTGATTTGTCTTATGATCGGACCATTTGTCGCAATCCCAAGGACTGCGAGCACCTCCTTTGAAATGGCGGCGGCTCCATTCATCTCACTGGATGCGCAGGGGATGTTTCTGGCAAGGGTGCTGTATTCCCTGATATTTTTCTGTCTGGCAACCTTAGTCGCAATGAAACCACATAAGCTTAAGGATCTCCTCGGCAGGATTATGACACCGGTTCTGGTTGTACTTATCGGAAGTATCTTTGCTGCTGTACTGATCAAGATCCCGGCGGCTGTTTCAGCGCCAAATACGGAGGGGTATAGGGATGCACCATTTGTCACCGGCTTTGTTACGGGATATCAGACAATGGATATACTTGCCGCGCTGAATTTCGGTCTGGTTATTGCTGTAAATATCCGGGATTTTGGTGTGACGGATCGTAAAGCAGTTGCAAGGGAAACGATTAAGGCAGGAGTCATCGCCGGTCTAATGCTTGCCGGAATCTATTTTGCGACAGCGTATATCGGAGCAGTCATGAGCGCAGTCCCCGGGCTTCTCAAGGAAGGAGAAACCGGTGCAGGCATACTTACCTATGCAATCCTTCAGTGCTTTGGACCGGCAGGACAGATTCTCTGCGGTCTGGTATTTCTGATCGCATGCTTTGATGTATGCTGCGGCCTTTTATCCAGCTGCTCCGAATATTTTAACCGCCTTGTACCTATGGTTACGTACCGGACATGGCTTTTTATATTTGCAATATTCAGCTTTGTGGTTTCCAGTGCGGGTCTTTACAGGATTCTGAGCTTCTCGTTCCCGATCTTAAAGGTCATGTGCCCGATCTCCATTGCACTGATTATTTATGGTCTGATCCGGAAACGGAATCCGGATGATAAGGCTTAATTAAAAGGAAAAAACTATGCCATCACCTCCATCAATTTGACGGGAGACTGAAAAAGCTCTCATGAGCCTATGGCAGCAGCTCAAAAAATGCTTCGGGATCTGCAATGCGGATCCCGTTTTTTTCTATGGAAATAAGCCCATCCTCCTGCATGTTGTTAAGCTCTCTGGACACACTGGGTCTTGCTGCATTGACAAAATCCGCCAGATCTTCACGCTTCATGACAAAGAGCCCGTCCGCGTTTTGAAAGGTCGGGAGAGAAATCGCCTTGGCAAGCTTTTGCCGGAGTGTTGCTCCGGTTACCGACTGAATCCGCTGATTCAGATAGTATGCCTTGGAAGCAAATACACACATCAGATTATAGATCATCCTGCTTTTCAGTTCGTCGACATGTGTTACTTCACGGAAATAGCTGATTGGTATTTCCAGAATCTCGGATTTTTTCTGAGCGGTTGCAAAACAGTCAAAGCCTTGACCAAGGAAGGCATATACCTCTCCAAACAGCTCGCCTGCTTCTGTAAAGGTCGCCATAACTGACCTCCGCCCCTCGGGGGAGGTCCGCCCGACCACGACCATTCCGGATAAAAGCACCAGAACATATTTGGGCTCGTCCTCCTGATGAAACACAAAGCTGTCTCTTTCATATTGCTGGATATGAGCGCCGCTGTCCTCGAGTGAATGAATGATTTCATCGGCTTGCATGTGGTGGAACAACGGACATTCCGTGAGCTGTCTGGCTGCTGTTTGCATTAACATATCTTGACCTCGATCCTTTTATAGTAATACTCTATAAAAATAGTATCAGAAAAAGAAAAAATCAGCAAATAAGATCATCTGATTCTGGAATCAATCAACTTGATCCGTAAAACCCGGAAGATGAAAAACTTGCAGTTGTCCCTCTCCCCGGCAAAGCTTATAATGAGATAAGACAACATCGTGCGTTTAATTATGACAAAAGAAGGAGACGAATATGGGACTTTTACGTGTTGCAAAGGGCTCAATGGACACGGTACTTGCAGATCAGTGGCGTGAATATTTCTACGCAAGTGCACTCAATGAGGATATTCTTGTTACTAAAGGCATCCCCAGACAGCAGAAAAAATCCTTTAATACAAAGAAGACGGATAATATTATCACCAACGGGTCTGTGATTTCAGTCAATGAAGGCCAGTGCATGATCATTGTGGATAATGGAGCGATTGTTGAAGTCAGTGCCGAGCCGGGCGAGTTTGTATGGGACGCATCAACGGAACCGTCGATTTTTTATGGCGGACTGCAAAAGGGAATTATGGACTCCTTTAATACATGGAAAAAGCGTGTCGGCTTTGGCGGAGATACTGCTAAAGATCAGAGAATCTATTATTTTAATACAAAAGATATTATCGGCAATAAATATGGGACACAGAGTCCCATCCCGTTCCGTGTGATTGATGCAAATATCGGCCTGGATACGGATGTAGCAGTGCGATGTCATGGTGAATATGCCTACCATCTCGCTGACCCGATCCTGTTTTATAAAAAGGTCTGCGGCAATGTAAGTGAGGATTTTACCAGAGACCGTATTGACAGCCAGTTAAAATCCGAGCTGTTAACTGCATTACAGCCGGCGTTTGCCGAGATTTCCATGAAAGGAGTACGGTACTCCCAGCTGCCTGCCTATACCGGGGAACTCACCAAGGTGCTTCATGCAGAGCTTAGTAAGACCTGGGGCACACTTTACGGGATAGAAATCACATCCTTTGGCATAAATTCCGCAACGATTTCGGAAGAGGATGCAGAGAAGATCAAGACATTACAGATGAACGCAACGCTCCGCAGCCCGCAGATGGCGGCAGCAACGCTTGCAGCTGCACAGGCGCAGGCAATGCAGGATGCGGCTAAAAATCAAAATGCCGGTCCAATGATGGCATTTGCAGGCTTAAATATGGCAAATATGACCGGCGGCATCAATGCAGCAAGCCTTTATCAGATGGGAGGACAAAGCGGAGTCGGAGAACCACAGGCCCCGGGAGAACCGGATCAAATGCCCGAAAGCACCGGGACTGCCAAAATGCGGCCGGGAAGCTGGATCTGCCCTAAGTGCGGTAATCAAAATGCTGGAAATTTCTGCTCAAACTGTGGTACGGCAAAACCTGAACCCACGGCCTGGGTCTGCTCCTGCGGCACGCAGAATATAGGAAATTTCTGTACCAATTGCGGAAAACCCAGGAATCCGCAATAAAACGGACAGGCAAGCTTAAAATAGTAAAGGAGAGCCTAAAAGAGCTGCTGCAATTTCTGTAAACGAAACTGCAGCAGCTCATATTAAAATGCTCCTGGGCGGATTCGAACCGCCACTACTGGCGTCGGAGGCCAGCGCTCTATCCATTAAGCTACAAGAACTTGACCCGTATAGTATACGACATTCCGGATAAAATGACAAGTGCTATTAAAAGAGAAATTTTCCTGTCACCATTTACATTGAAAACATTTTTCTTTTATGCTATATTTATGAAAGTAAACATATGTATTTTATTTCTATCTAAACTAACTCTAAGAAATTAAGAAAAGGTGGCATATATGCAGGAAGATTATCTTACCAAAATCCGGTCCGCGTACAATCAGTTTACCAAAGCAGAAAAGAAGGTCGCGGACTATATTCTTGCCAATCCCAATAAAGTACTCTTTATGTCAATTTCGGATCTTGCAGAGGCATGCAATGTAGGAGATACTTCGGTGTTCCGTTTTTGCAAAACCATGAATGTCAAGGGGTATCAGGAGTTTAAGATGATGCTCTCATTGTCGATGCGTTCAACGGACGAGGATATTACCGAGACCTCCGAGCGTAATATTACGCTGGAGGATGATATCTCCAAACTGGCAAAAAAGGTTTTGACAGAAAATATTTCCGCGATACAGGAAACGTATTCCCTGCTGGATCTGAAACAGATGACAGCCGCAATGGATCTGCTTTCCAGTGCAAGGAAAATCATCTTTTTTGGTGCCGGAACCTCTATGCTTACCGCGATGAAGGCGATGAACAAGTTCCTGAGGATTGAGCAGAAGGTCTACTGCAATGAGGTTGTAAATGTGCAGCTGATGACCGCGGCTACAATGAGTCCTGATGATGTGGCAGTGATCTTTTCTTATTCCGGTGCGACAAAGGATACGGTGGAAATTGCGCGTCTCGTAAAGGAGGCAGGAGCCAGGACGATCGTCATAACAAGATTTAACCGCTCACCGCTTACAGAATACGCGGATATCATCCTGCTTTGCGGAGCGAATGAGGGCACACTGCAGAGCGGATCCACGTCGGCGGAAATCAGTCAGCTTTTCCTTGTAGATATCATGTATTCAGAGTATTATAGGAGGCATTACAAGAGGTGTTCTGCCTATTTGGAAAAGACTTCCAAGGCAATCGCGGATAAATCATTTAACTGAGTTTATGACAGATTATAAAAATAAAGACATCAATGTCGAGTTGCTCCGGATTGTGGCTTGCTTCCTCGTAATCATGAACCATATCAAGGCGTTTGATTTCACAGGAGCAAACCTAAATCGCGGAGCATTGCTCATTAACGGACTGGTTACACCGGCAGTCGGGATTTTCTTTTTGATCAGTGGTTTCTTTTTAAGCAGTCACTCCACAATCCGGAGATCCTGGAGCCGCTTTTTTAAACGCGTGGCACTGCCGGCGTTTGTGCTTGTTATTGTGACTGGGTATCTCAGAGCCTGGCTTGCAAGCCCAGCGGACAATGGTACAGTAACAACGCTGTGGCAAAGTATACGTAAGGCGGAGCTTATTGGCAATCTGCGGAATATCGTACTTGGCATATTGGCATTTGATGCGGGAGTATTTGGCAAATATACGGAGCATCTGTGGTTTGTACTAAGCTATGGAGCAGTTATGATTTATCTTCCCATCCTGCTTGCCATGATCCGGGCGGATATGGAGAAATGGATGGCATTTCTTTCCGGAATCACGCTGCTTCGTCTTTTGATGACGGATATCACCATGCAGGAAGCACCTCCGATACAGCTTTATATACCAAAGGGTATCCCGATTCAGCCGGTATACTGCATGCTGGGATATCTTTTGTATCAGCTTGTCAGGAAATCCCGCTGGATTTTAAGTGGAGCGCAGGTGTCGGAGCGCCCTGATACAAGGCATGGCGGATGCCAAAGGCAGATCCGGCTGCTTCTTTTTTTTGCAGCCTTTTATATCGTCGTAATGCTGCTTCTCTGGAAGGCGCAGTTTACATATACCTATAAAGGACTTGCTGCGGGCAGAAGCGTTGCCGATATGGAAGAGGATACCTACTACTGTACATGGCTGAGCGGGCTTGGACTTTTAAGCTCTGTGGGCCTCAGCGGAATGGTGCTGTCCCTGCCGTTAAAAAGGATACCGGAACTCGTTAAACGATTGATTGTACGCCTGGGATTCTATACATATCCCATCTTCCTTATGCATTATATGATCGTACAGAAGCTTAGAATTATCGAGCTCGAGCCTGAGATAAAGGAAAAGCTTGCTGCAGATGGCACGCAGGGAGCGATCCTGTATGCCTTTTTATATGCAGCGTTTATTTTTACCATCACATTGGGACTCTGTATCCTGATTCACCGGAGCTTCTGCTTTTTACAGCAGAGTATCCGGAGGATGACAGGTAAGAAAACAGAAATTATGTCTTAGCTTTACGGATCTCGTCAATTTTATCCCGGTAGCGTGCGGCATCCTCAAAGTTAAGCTCGGCAGCAGCAGCCCGCATCTTTTTGGTGAGTTCCCGGATCAGTTTGTCGATCTCCTGATGTGTCATGGACTCCACATCCTTGGAGATTCCCCTGACATCATCGGCGTCGGCTGCCTTGGAGATGGAAATCAGATCCCGAACCGCCTTTTTAATGGTGGTCGGTGTAATGCCATGCTCCTCATTATACTTTTCCTGAATTTTCCGACGGCGGTTGGTTTCCTCAATCGTACGATCCATAGACTCTGTAATGGTATCAGCATACATGATGACATGACCCTCCGCATTTCGGGCGGCTCTGCCTACCGTCTGGATCAGCGAGGTTTCCGAACGCAGAAAACCCTCTTTATCCGCATCGAGGATGGCGACCAGCGTGATTTCCGGAATATCCAGACCCTCTCTTAAAAGATTGATCCCCACAAGTACATCAAATTTATCGAGACGCATGTCCCGGATGATGCTCGCCCGCTCCAGTGTATCAATGTCAGAATGCAGATATTTTACGCGAATGTCTGCCTCCTTGAGATATTTCGTGAGATCCTCCGCCATACGCTTGGTAAGGGTGGTTACAAGAATCTTATGCTGCTTGTCGGTTTCCTTATGGATTTCGGAAACCAGGTCGTCAATCTGACCCTTTGTAGGGCGAACCTCAATTTTAGGATCCAGAAGACCTGTAGGACGGATAATCTGCTCCGCCCTTAGCAGCTCGTGATCTGCTTCGTACTCGCCCGGAGTGGCTGAGACAAACATCATCTGATCAATTTTCTGCTCAAATTCCTGGAAATTTAAAGGACGGTTGTCCAGTGCCGATGGCAGACGGAATCCATAATCTACGAGTGTCATTTTGCGGGAAAGGTTTCCATTGTACATACCGCGTACCTGAGGCAGGGTAATGTGCGACTCATCCACGATAATGAGATAATCATCCGGAAAATAATCCATCAATGTATAGGGCGGCTCCCCGGGCTTCTGGAAATTGAGATGCCGTGTGTAGTTTTCAATTCCAGAGCAGAATCCGGTTTCCTTGAGCATCTCCACATCATAATTGGTGCGTTCCGCGATTCTCTGGGCTTCGATCAGCTTATCCTCGGATTTAAAGTACTTTACCCGTTCCTCCATTTCCGCAAGGATATTATTGCATGCAAGATTGAGCTTTTCCTGAGGGATAACATAGGGACTTGCCGGAAAAATCATCACATGCTCAAGCGTTGCCTTGGCTTTTGCGGTCAGCGCATCAATCAGCTGGATCCGGTCGATCTCATCGCCAAAAAATTCAATTCTATATGCCTGTTCTCCCTCGGATGCTGGAAATACATCAACAACATCGCCCATAACACGGAAGGTGCCACGCTTAAAGTCAATATCATTTCGGTTGTACTGGATGTTGATGAGCTGCCGTAAGAAATCGTCGCGGTCTCTGTTTTGTCCGGGTCTCAGAGAAATTGCCATATTGAGATATTCGTTTGGTGCACCAAGACCATAGATACAGGATACGGAAGAAACCACGATGACATCATTCCGCTCCGACAGGGAAGCCATGGCGGAATTCCGGAGCTTATCGATTTCGTCATTGATATCCGAGTCCTTTTCTATATATGTATCTGTCGCCGGCATGTACGCTTCCGGCTGGTAGTAATCATAATATGATACAAAATACTCTACCGCGTTTTCAGGGAAAAATTCCTTCATTTCCGAGTAGAGCTGTGCCGCAAGGGTTTTATTATGCGATATAATCAGCGTAGGCTTTTGCAGCTTCTCTATGACATTTGCCATGGTAAAGGTTTTGCCGGAGCCGGTGACACCCAGCAGGGTCTCAAACTGATTT
>DJXY01000005.1 GCA_002449915.1 Oribacterium sp. UBA6992 | reverse complement strand
CATCCCCCGCTGTGAGGAAGCGGTACTCATTGGCTTTTAAAGTCGTTGTAATGAGGTTCCGTACCGGCGGATCATCCTCCACAACAAGAATCAATGGTTTATTCACGTAACGTCACCTCCCCGGCCGGAAGCGTAAAGGTAAAAACCGAACCATGCGGCATATTGTCTTCTACCTTGATGGATCCACCATGCGCATTGACAATCGATTTACAAAGTGCAAGCCCCAACCCAAGACTCCGGCGGCTGTCGGCAAGCTTCTGCTTCCCTGTGTAAAACATATCAAAAATCTGCATTTTCTGATCCTCAGGTATCCCGGGACCATTATCCGCCACGGAAACATAGACCTCATGCTCCACTTTTGCCGTATGAATCTCAATAACCGATCCCGGCTGTGTATATTTTATCGCATTATTTACAAGATTGATCAGTACCTGCACAATTAATCGCGCGTCAATCCGTGCCAGGATAAAATCCTCCTCTGATGTCACCCGGATCGTATGCTCCTCGCGCTTTTTACTGACAGGATGAAGTGCCTCCGTGATCACCTCATCCATCAGCTCCACCGATAATGACAGCTTCACCCTGCCATCCTCAATCCTCGTGATCGCCAGCAGATTTTCCACGAGATTAATGAGCCATTCCGAGTCCTCATAGATATCCCGGAATGCCTGCTGCCGTGAGGCATCATCCATCTTCTCATAATTACAAAGCAGATTGTCCGCATTTCCGGAGATCGAGGTGAGCGGTGTACGTAAATCATGTGAGATGGTGCGGAGGAGATTGGCACGCAGCTGCTCATTCTGCGCGAGGATCGCCGCTTCCTCCTTTTCTCTTGCATTGCGAATATTTTCAATCGCAAGTGCACATTCACCAAGCATGGAGAGGAGGATGCTGTTTTCAAAAGGATCCAGTGCCTGCTTATGGATTGCAATTCCAGCCACGCCATAGGCCTGCTGCGAAATCCGAATCGGAAAATACAGACAGGCAGCCCCGGGATACTGTTCTGTGCCAAGTCCTGCCTTGTGCTGGTTTTTAAAAACCCAGTTCGCGGCTTCCTTTTCCATTTCTGTATCCAGTGACTGCAGCTTTGTGCTATGCGTCCTGAAAATGGCAGGTTCTCCCAGCTTCGCCCCATGCGCATCGCTTAGATAAATAACGACATCTCTCTCCAAAAGCTTCAGGATCTGCTCCGCCGTGGCTTTTACAATATATCCTTCATCGTGACCCTTTTGCAGCAGCTGATTGGTTTCAAACAGGATCCTGGTCCTGTAATCCGCATGCGCTGCCTGCCGCGCATTATCCTTAAGCCGGGAAGCAAGCGAACCACTCAATATCGCAACCATAAACATGATCGGAAAAGTAACAAAATAATCCGGATCACTGAAATGAAATGTATAGCGAGGCACTGTAAATAAAAAATTAAATACCAGAACACTGATGACCGATGCCACCACGCCGCAGTAAAAATCTGTCGTAAGGATTGAAATCATCAGGACCGCAAAGATATAGATCGACACCAGATTGGCATCAGAAAATCCCAGCCTGTAAAAAAGGACCCCAACAAGTGTCACTGCCAGCAGCACAAGAAATGTCACTATGACATCTTTCAGCAGGATGCGGGGCTTTTTTGCCGGAAGCATTCGCCTCCGCTCGCTCCCCTGCTCTAAATTTCCATCCGGAATCACATGAACCTCTACCCGGGGCGCATCAAGGATCAGACGTTCGGTAAGCGTCGGCTTGCTGAGAATCCCCTTCCGCGTGGCATTGCTGCGTCCGATCACGATGATGCTGACCTCTGCAAGTCTTGCAAACTCTGCAATCTGAAATGGCACATCCTCTCCAAATACTACCTCAACATGCGCTCCCAGACGCTGCGCAAGCTGCTTGTTGTCCTCCAGACGCTTTTTGTCCTCTGTACGCATCCCGGAAACTGCCGGCGTTTCTACAAAGAGTGCCGTAAAACGTCCATGGTACGCCTCGACCATACGTGCTGCGGTACGGATGATCCTTGGATTAGACGGAGAGGAAGACAGGCAGACCAGGATATGTTCCTCTGCGCGGCGATTTATATTTGCTGCATTGCTGCCCGCTGTGCTGTTATCCCTGGTTAGTCTGCCTACTGTATTACAGTTCACTTTATTCCAAGGCTTCTCCACCTGGTATTCCACCTCCGATTTCAATTTCTATCCTCAACCTGATGACTTTTTGCTGGGATTTAGCTTGCTGCCGATATAACTCTCAGGGCTCATATCGACTATAGATTCGAGTTTGTGATACAAGAAATCTGACTATTTTCCTATATATGGAAGCATTTCTGCAGATCCTTGTTTACTCCCAGTACAAGCAGCGTTGTCCCTGCTTCAAGAACGCTGTCCGACGACAAGGACATCTCCACCTTGCCGTCCTTCCGGATTCCGATGATCGTAAGATTATATTTTTTACGGATATCAATCTCTCCGATGGATCTGCCCGCCCAGTTATCCGGCACCAGAATCTCCAGCATCACATGGTCCGCATCCAGCTCCATATAGTCGCGGATTCCATCTGAGCTATAGCGGATCGCCGTCCATTTGGCAAGCTGCTTCTCCGGATAAACCACCTCATCCGCGCCGTTTCGTAAGAGAAATTTCTCCTGTACATCTCTTGCCGCGCGGGAAACAACAAACCTTGCGCCAAGCTCCTTAAGGAGAGACGTCGTCTCCAGCGAGCTTTGGAAGTCATTGCCGATCGCTACAATGCAGACATCAAAATTACGCACTCCCAGTGAACGCAGGAAATCTTCATTTGTGCTGTCTCCGACTCTGCCGCAGGTCACAAAAGGCATTACAGGATTAAGCCTCTCCTCCGACTTGTCCACTGCCATCACCTGCTGCCCCAGACGATTAAGCTGCATCGCAATATGCTTTCCAAAACGTCCCATGCCAATCAATAGTATAGATTTCATATAAAACTCCTTTTATTTTACACTTCTTTTATCCAACCGTCACTCTCTCAGGTGGAAATTGCTGTGCGAATGTCTTTGTCCCGGGCAGTGCCGCGTATACGAGCGTCAGCCCTCCGACACGTCCGCAGAACATAAGTAAAATCAGAATCATCCTGGATACCAATCCGATTTTCTGCGTGAGCCCCAGCGTAAGCCCCACTGTACCCACGGCAGATGCCGCTTCAAAAAGACACGGCAGCATCGGAAATCCCTCAATCACACTGATGAGGAGACCGCCTGTAAAAAACAATACAAGGTACATAAGAAGTATCGTTGCTGCGGATTTCACCGCGTCCGCCTCCATTCGCCGTCCAAAACAGTGCGGGTCGCCCTGCTGCCGGAAGGTGGACGCTGCTGTCGCCCAAAGTACCGCAGCGGTCGTGGTTTTCATACCACCTGCCGTAGATCCCGGACTTCCTCCGATCAGCATGAGTACAATGATAATGCTGATGCCACTCTCCCGCATGAGCCCCAGGTCTACCGTGTTAAAGCCTGCGGTTCTTGGCGTCACCGACTGAAACAAGGATACCAGTATCCGCTTTCCAAGCGGCAGATCCGGAAATTCAAAAATAAAAAAGGCAATCGCCGGGAATATCAGCAGGATCGCTGTCGTGATGAGGATCAGTTTACTCTGGAGCCGAAGCTTCTGGAAATGAAGCCCGTTTTGCCGGAGATCTGCCCAGGTCAGAAATCCGATGCCGCCGACGATGATGAGCAACATAATCATTACATTAATAACCGGATTGGATGCATAACTCACAAGCGAGGAGTACGCGCCCCTTGACCCCATAAGATCAAAGCCTGCATTGCAGAAGGCTGACACAGAGTGAAACACTGCCATCCAGACCCCCTTAAGCCCAAAGTCCCGGCAAAAAATTGGCAGCATGCACAGAGCGCCCCCGATCTCACAGACCGCGGTTGTCATAAGGATAAACCGGGTCAGCCGCACGATGCCTCCCACCTCCGGGGCCGCAATCGCCTCCTGCATGGTGGATCTGCCACTTAAGTTGATTCTGCGCCCGGATAGCATTGCAAATGCCGCTGCCACGGTAATCACGCCCATGCCTCCGGTCTGAATCAGCACAAGGATCACTGCCTGCCCAAGTGGTGACCAGTACGTTGCCGTATCATGTACCACAAGTCCGGTCACACATACAGCAGATGTCGATGTAAAAAGTGCATCCTGAAATGATGCGTGCCCGCCGGTTCGTACGCACCAGGGCAGCATCAGAAGCAGTGCACCTATAAGAATCACAGAGGCAAAGCCAATACTGATGATCTGAAAGGATGTCCATCTTTTTTTAGGATGTGCAAAAAAATCCATACAATACTCCTTTTCCTTCATTTCGTTAAAATCTTATACCATACAAAATAAAGAAGGTAAAAGAGTATCCGCGCTAATATTAAGATCGTATAAAGATCCGTTCCCGGTTTTCAGGCTCCAGGCTGCTGATTTCTGCTCTCTGCTCCCAAACTTCTATATGGTTTGTTATAACTGCGTCTTATATCAGGCTATTAATATTTCAATATTTACAAATTTAAATCCTACCTTTATAATATGAAAAACATTAAATCTTTTAAGCACATACATTTGTCCGTTCAGAAAAGACAAATGTATTGCAAAATAGGAGGAGACACTATGAAAAAAAAGAGGTATACCGCATCACTCCTGGCTGTCCTGCTGGCAGCAGGACTTGTGACAGGTTGCGGGGCAGCATCGTCATCAACGGCTGATTCTACAACAGGCGCTGCCCAGGTGGGTACTTCCGCATCTGCTGCGGCTGATAGCGGAAGCAGTGACGGCAAGGTGATTACCATCGGCTTTTCCACCGCATGGGACTCTATGATGCCGTATAACTCTGCATCCGGAAGCATGTATAATGCACTGATGCTGGATAAAATTTATGACCGTCTCGCATTTGCAGAGATCGGCGGCTCCTCCTTTAAGCCAAGAGCGGCTAAATCCTGGGAAGCAGCGGATGATAACCAGTCCATCGTTTTCCATCTGGATGAAAATGCCACCTGGTCCG
>DJXY01000025.1:6757-20547 GCA_002449915.1 Oribacterium sp. UBA6992 | reverse complement strand
ATACCGGCTCTCAAAGGAAAGCCTTGTGGCAACATCATTCACCTTTGTTTCATACACTGTATATCCATCCACATAAAAAATCTCCGGATGGTCCGCCAAAACATAATTATAAATGCGGTTCAGCTCCGCCTGATCCAGTGTCGAGACCGTCTGCTCCCGCCGATTCCGGATGCCAGCAAGCACCTCGTTATAAATCACCTGCTCACGATCACTGAGACTACGATAGGCATACGGCGCACTGTCTTCATTTTGAAT
The DNA here is from genome assembly GCA_002449915.1 of Oribacterium sp. UBA6992. Taxonomy (GTDB): domain Bacteria; phylum Bacillota; class Clostridia; order Lachnospirales; family Lachnospiraceae; genus Oribacterium. The sequence continues at coordinate 20,292 of DJXY01000025.1, read as the reverse complement.
GATGATATCCGCCGCGGTTGTCCCCGCTTCCGATTCTGCGCTTCCACTGGCATCCGCTGCCAATGTTTCTGCTCCATTCTCAGACACTGCCGGCTCGGAAGAACTGCTCTCCATCGCCTCAGCATTTCCATCGGCATCAGAAACTGCAGCATCTGCCGTATTTTTGTTATATGTCTCGGCTCCCCTCTGGGAAGGTAAAAAAGAACCTGTGATTTTTCCGCAGGAAGCGAAAAGGCCACAGGCAAGGAGAGCCGAAACAAGACCTCTATAAAGTCCAGGATTTGTTTTCCTCATAATTATAAATAAATTCTAATAGATCTCACCATCTGCCGGATCTGTTTTGGACTCCTCCGGCTGAAACACACTATCCTCGACACTGTTACTGATCTCCACCTGTCCATGCATCCGGAGGAGCTCCAGTGCCATCGCACGGTCTACCACCAAGCCGCTGTGATCCTGTGTACCCGCGCTCTCTGCATATGGATCAATGAGCAGTCCATCGATCATTTCCTCGTCCTTCAGCTCCGTAAGAAGCTCTTCCAGAAGCTCATGCACCAGGAGCAGTCCACTATGATCCGGCATTTCATACAGCTCATCTGCATAACTGAACAAAGGATAGTAGCATTTCCCGTCACGTTTAATAACCTCCGTCCGGAGTGGAGCTTCCTCGTCATCTGTTTTGGGAGCAGTCTTCAGGACATAAATGCCCTTCTGCTCATTAAGATCTATCAGTAAGGCAGACAATACCTGATTATAGGTTTCATCATTACGCTTATCAAAATACTGACGAATTGCCTTCCGTAATATATAGTTCTGCTGTCCTGTCATGACTTCCCTCCTGGTAAATTACAAAAAAACCTGCTCCGAAATTTCGGAACAGGCTTTTCATTTCCTTTGCACGGATTAATCGGCAGACTTCTGCTGCAGACTCAAGCCCATGCTTTCCAGCTTCTTAAGAATCTCGTCCAGAGACTTCCGACCCATATTACGAACCTTCATGAGATCCTCCACAGACTTACTGCAGAGCTCACCTACCGTATTAATGCCGGCACGCTTCAGACAATTATAAGAACGAACGCTTAATTCCATCTCATCGATGCTCATGTCAATGTCCTGATTTCCCGGCTCTACTGTCTCGCCACTCTCCGTGGCTGCCGGAGTGGAAACCTCAGACTCCATATTAAAGAAGATCTGCAGATGACTGTCCATAATACGGGCAGCCAGAGATACTGCCTCATCCGGTGCCATTGTTCCATTGGTATATACATCCAGAATCAGCTTCTCAGCATCCGCATCCTCCGGAGTCGGATCCGGAACCGTATTGATGTTAACTCTTTCAATCGGCGAATAAATAGAATCCACAGCAATCACGCCAATCGGGAGATCGCTTCTATCACGGGTGTTGGCACCATCGTAGCCTCTGCCCTTGGTAATGGTAATCTCCATATAGAGTCTGGTATCCTTTCCGGAAAGAGTTGCAATTGTCTGATCCTGATTTACAATCTCAATCTCGGAGCTTACTTTTATATCTGATGCCTTAACAACACCCTCTCCTGCAAAATCTACATATGCAGTCACAGGATCATCACTGCTGGAGTTGTTTTTAATGGCAAGCTTTTTTAAATTAAGGATAATATCCGCAACGTCCTCTTTAACTCCGGAAATGGAGGAGAACTCATGAAATACTCCGTCAATCTTTACATCACTGACCGCAGCGCCCGGTAATGAGGATAAAAGAATCCGACGTAATGCGTTGCCGATCACCGTACCCTCTCCCTTGCCAAGAGGACCATACTCAAAACGTCCGTATTTATCATCATCAGAAATTTCTACAACTTCCAGTTCTGGTTTAGTTATTTCCATTATTTCACCTCATTATAATCCAATTGGTAATTGAGCTATATTATTATAGGTTCCTTTGCTCATTTTAACAAGCTTTTTTTTAATTATAACAAAAATACGGCAGTACAAATGCTGCACTGCTGTATTTACCTTATGATTTAACTTACGCGATATCCACCAGCTTGCCGCTCTCATCAAAGTTAAGCGACAGCTGACCCTTAAACTGCATATTGCGCTTCTCGATTTTGCCGACCGTCTTATTATAGGTAGCATATCGATCTAATGTATCCTTATTTTCAATGTAAAGCCGGATCATGGTGATTTTTTTACCCTGCAGCTTCCCTTCAACAAGCTCTCCCTTGTCGGAAATGCACTGGTAGGAAACTGTAATATCCGTATACTCATTGATTTCCTTGATCGCCGGTGCGAGAACCCGCTGCTTAAAATTGCCAAATGCAGTATAGACATCCGCCATCAGGTTGGTTCTTAAGGTATCTACCGAAATATCCACCTTACCAAGATACGCATAGGACTTCGCAAGCTCATAAAGCCTCGGTGAGTATTTAGAAGTCATCGCCAGGATGTTATAAAGCTCATATTCCGTAAAATTGTTCTGTATTCCAAGAAGATATGTTTTGATACGGCTGTCCAAAATCAGACTTATAGTACCCTTCCGTTCATTATATTCCGGCTCATTAAACCAACGGAGCTTAATCACACGATTATCAATGTTGACCCAGAATGCCTTCTCATCAATGGAATCGATCATATTACGGAAGTCACGATAGACATTTTTAGGATCAATGCCGCAAAGCCGCGCAAAATCCAAAGCCCGGATCTCATATTTCTTAAACTCTTCCTCACCCGGCTTTATCATTGTGATCACATAATTCACAAGCTTCTGCTCATTGGCGGTAAGATTATATTTTGCTTTCTGAATCAGCGCATTATCCTTGACAACCAGATAGGTACGCTGATCATCCACCTTCTGCTTCTGTGTTTTATAAGCTGCCATAACGTAACTCCTGTCCCTTACGAGATTCTATCATACGACCAGGATCAGAAAAAAACAATGACCGTAATTATGTTATAATTCTGACTTCTCCGGCAAGCTCTGTATTTACCGTTTTTCTGTTATATCTTACGTCAGTATGTTTCTGTACGGAAATGACTTTACTTGTCGGATATGGACGTAATCTGCTTATAATTCACCTGCTCGCGTGCGCGTTTATATTTAATTATTATTTTATTATTATTTATATATATTTATTTCTAACTAATATACTTAAATACTTAAAAGGACCAGGCACGGTTTTACGCGGTTTCTGGAAACAAAGATAACATAAAAACGGCAGCATCTAACATAAAAACGGCACAAGATAACGGATTTACGGCAGAAGCTAACAAATAGACGGTTTATGGTTCTAAAGGAATCGCAATTCAAAGCAAACGCAGCGTAAATGCAAAGGTCTAACAGATTTACGGTATAGATATGTATAAATTTTACGAAATTTTAAATAGAAGTTTGTGAAAAAAGTTGAGATAACAAAATTACGGTAAAGTTATGAAGCTTTCTTTCCATTGACCGTCTTTTTGTTAGATGTTTCAGGCTTTAAAAGAGAAATCAGCATAGATAACATATTTACGGTACCGTCATGATGATATAATTACATAAAATTAATAAATAATTAATATAAAATTAAACCGTACTGATGCTATATGCACTTAAAGATAACAAATAAACGGTAAGAGTAACAAAGCTTACCGTAATTACGTTATCTTTCGCATCGTCGTCCATAGACGGATATCGCTTGTATCAATCACCGATGATATAAATCAGAGCGGAACATATAACAGATAAACGGTAAGCCAAGGCTTAGCGCTTAAAATACAATGGACCCCGGCGCTATCAATGCACCAGGGTCCCAAGGGATATGAGTTAAAGGATGCTTCAAAAAAGGAGTTACAATAATCGTACATTTATTGTGTCTTTACTATAACATGTAGCTCTCCAAAATGATTGAAGAAAGTCGAAATCAAGGATTATGAAATTCTTAATTTCAATCTGAAATGCTTTAAAACTTCAGCGGATTTACTTTTTCCGGTCCTTGCATGCGCCCTCGGCAACAGCTTCATATTTCTTTAGATCGCTGCAAAATGCCGAGGCTCCGCAGCCGGCACAGCCATGGAAAGAATTGTCATTTTTGTCATGGCTGTTTTTTCTTGCTGCATGACGGAAAATGTAGATGGTTAATGCTGCAATTGCAATTAAATATAAGGCGATTAAAAGATATTTCATAAATAAAACCCTTTCTATGTGTTTAAAGCTGTTCAATCAATTAAATGCAGCTTCGGGTATGGTGTTTCACGGATCCTGCGAGTTGCCAGAATGCGACGGCGCTTGCGGCAGCAACATTGAGGGAATCCACGCCATGGGACATCGGGATTTTTACGGTATAGTCACATTGGCGTATGGTTTCCGGAAGCAATCCCTCTCCCTCTGTTCCAAGCAGGATTGCGAGTCTTTCCTCTGCCAGAAGATCCGGATGGTCGATGCTTATAGACTGGTCTGTAAGTGCCATTGCGGCAGTTTTAAATCCAAATTTACGGAACAGACCAAAATCCGGATCCGGCCACTGTGCACTGCAGCTTCCGGTAAAGGTCCAGGGCACCTGAAATACGGTCCCCATGGAAACTCTCGCGGCTCTCCGGTACAATGGATCACTGCAGGCAGGAGTCAGAAATACCGCATCGATATCCAGTGCTGCCGCAGACCGGAAAATCGCTCCGACATTGGCGGGGTTTACGACATTTTCAAGAATTGCGATCCTTACAAAATGCTGCTTCGGAATATCCTTAAGTACGGTCGTTATGAGATGCTCCGGATCCGGCAAGGTTCTCCGCTGCATTGCGGCAAGGACACCTCGCGTCAGCTTAAATCCGGTGATTTTGGTAAGCAGCTCCAGCGGTGCCGTATATACCGGAATGGAGGGGATCTCTCCGGCTGCTTCAAGCTTCCGGACTTTCTCAAGGATACCGGCTGCTGCACCGTCGATGTCTTTTGGCTCCATAAGGAGCGAGACTGGTTTATATCCTGCAGTTAAGGCGCGGTCAATTACATTGGGACTCTCAGCGATAAACAGTCCGGGACCCGGTTCATAATAATGCAGAAGCTCCGGCTCCCTGAGACGGGCATATACATCAAGCTCCGGCCGGCTATAATCGGTGATTGGTATAATCTTTGGCATAGTTGAAACAATCATGCAGAGTCAAACGGTAATTATAACAGAATTACGGTCACGTTATCTTTCCGCTTGACGGTGCAGTTCACTCAATTAACTCAGGTTTCATCGTCGGAGATGTACTCCTGATACTCCTCTTCTGTTGCAAATCTCATTTTCTGTCCGTTTACCATGGCAACAAAGCTGTAATTCTCATAATACATATCGGTACCTCCTGTAACGGTTTTGGGAATTTGTTTTCCTTATAGTTACAGGATATACCATGAAGCTTACAAAAAAATGTACATAAAAGAACAAACGTGCTTATAAATGTGTTTATAAATGCATGGAACGTAAATATCTGTTTTACTCCGGATAAATTTCCTCCAGCAGTCTCCTGCCGCTTTCGGTCCGGAAAACCCGCTCTCTCATTTCCGGGAGGAGCTTACGGTATTTTGCGGACTCGCCTGCATTCACAAGGAAATCCGCCTCTACCAGGATCTGATAATCCATGCCGTGGATATCCTTGTACGTATGATGATGCGTTACAAGATATACGACCCTGTCGATAAACTCCTTGGGATATCCGGAACCGGTGAGAAATGCCCGGATGAGTGGGGCGCTCTCTGCTTCCTGGCGCGCTCCGTTGGTATTACCGTATTTCTCGCGGCAGAGCGGACAGGAAATATCATGCAGGATCGCGGTGACCTCCAAAATTTCCTTTGTGTCAGCATCCAGCCCCTCAAGCTCCGCAATCAGTCTGGCAAAGCTATGTACCTTAAGGAAATGCGCGATGTCCTCCGGAGTCTGGTCAGGCTCTGCGATAAGCTTTTCCGTGATTTCTGCGATGCTCCATTTCCCACGAGCGGGAGATGGTGTCTCCGCAGTCTCAGTCAAGTCGGATGTCGTTGTTTGTTGACCCTTATTCATACATCTTCCTTTCCCCTCATGTCGTTGATTTCATCCTCTGTAAAATGATCCAGGGCGGAGTAATCCAGGTTAAAGGTACAGATTTCGTCATAATCATACATATCCTCAATTTTTCCAAGGATATAATCCGGATCCAGTTCATCCTTATTGCCGGATGCTTCATATTCCCTGCGAAGTACCTCCTGTACATAGCTCCGGGCTTTTGCCGGCAGAGCTTTTGCCGGACTTTGATGCCGGTTATCGCACATTGTGAGGTAGCGCTCGATGATGGCATGCAAGGCGTATTCCTGGGTTAGCGTCGGTACCTCCTGGTCTCTTGACTTCAGAAGCTTTAACAGTTCCAGAAATTCCCGCGCAGAGCGGACCGGCGTATAGTAATCCGGGAAGAAATAATGGATATTGTCCTGAAATTCCTTATCGTCCCTTGTGACCTCAAGATAATCTTTGCCGGAGGCTTCCTCAATATCTCTGATGGCAAGCTCTGTGATCCGGTCATTGATAAACTGCCGGATCATTGCATTCGCCTGCTCGTCTTTTGTAAAGCTGCAGTTTAATTTAAGCATCGGTAATCCTCACTTTTTATGTCAAATTATGCGGTCAAAATATGCCTGTAATCAGGCTGATGATCAGCTGAATGATGCCGACCACAACAAAAATCGGGAGGCATATGGCAAAAAGGCTCATGCCGCCCCAGAATATGATGCCGATAAGCAGAAGCAGCGGCCAGAACAGAATACGGAACAAAAGGCGGAACACGGTGCCAAAAACCCGCAGCGTCAGTGATAAAACAACGCCAAGTATATAAAAAATCAGTATCAGAAAAATATAAGCGAACATAAGATCCCTCTTTCTTTTTAAAATACTGTACCATGTTCCGGGCGAAATTCAACCAGACAAGCATGAAATTTCTGTGAAGCTTTGATCCATCACATCTTACGTTACAGCTCTTCAACAGATCCGACGCCGGTAATCTGGTCGATTTCATGCACCACCCGGCTCACAGGATTAGCACGATTCAGCGCAACAGACAGGATGGCGCACATTTTAGACTCCTCTCCTTCCGGACTCTCCTGCCGGGTGATTTCGGTATTCAGCACCGAGAGATCATGCTCATGCAGATACTGGATGATTTTATTAAAGGTACTGGCATTATCATATTGTATAAATAAAGTGATGTCCGGAGCATTGGCACGGATCCAGAACTCAAGATGTGAAAGATAGATTTCCGCGATCAGGACAAGGGCCGTCGTGATCAGACCGCCCTCAAAAAATCCTGCGCCAAAGGCAAGCCCGATAATGGCGGAAACCCAGAGACCGGCTGCGGTTGTAAGACCCTTGACCTGATGCTGCTGGGTCGTGATGATGGTTCCGGCGCCGATGAAACCGATGCCCGCGATGACCTGCGAGCCAAGCCTTGCCATATCTGTATAATAATGCATATACAGCCCAAGATACTGTCCGGTCAGCGTGGTCATGCTTGCGCCGAGACAGATCAGAATATGTGTCCGGAATCCTGCAGAGCGCCGCTTGTATTCGCGTTCAAGCCCCACGAGTCCTCCGCAGACAACCGAGAGCAGCATGCGGAGCGCAATGGATGCAAACGTAAGATCCCGCAGATTATTAAAAAAATTTACCATAACTTAGACCTCATCAATCAGGCTTACACACGATAATTCCGCGATTTCCGACAACAGCTTTGCATGAGGCTCTCTATGCGTAAGACGCATGCAGATCACGGCATTTGGCGGCTGCCCTTTCTTTTTGTGACCATGGTCCAGCTCCACACTATAGACATGTACGTTAAGCTTTTTCAGCGTAAGCAGGATTTTGCGAATGTCTGTCACCTCGTGAAATTCCACGTACACATTGATGTTGGCTGCATTCTGGATGATCCGGACCTCGAGGATTTCCAGGAAGCGGGTGGAACAAAATATCAGGAGGAAGCCAAGCAGAGCACACTCGTAGAAGCCTGCGCCGAGCGCAAGCCCCATGCACGCAGCAGCCCAGAGACCGGCAGCGGTTGTGAGACCCTTGACCTCCTGTCGGGCGTTGATAATAATGGTACCGGCTCCGAGGAAACCGACACCATTTACCACATGTGAGCCGAAACGGGAGACATCAATACTAAGATGAAATTTTTCTGCTATGCTGCGCCATAGCGTAGACAGATTTATATATTCATATTGGCTGATCATCATCGTGAGTGTTGCGCCCATGCAGACAAGCATATAGGTCCGGAACCCGGCAGGACGTTTTTTCCGTTCACGTTCCAGTCCGAGATATCCTCCGATCAGCATGGCAAGCACAAGACGCAGCACAAGAGACTCCGGACTTAGCTCTCTGAAACGGTCAAGGTACGTCAGCATGCGATACCTCCTTTCCTTTTATTCTGGCGATTTCTAATTCAGAAAGAACAAATGTAAAATTATTATAACTTCATGATGATGATAAATCTACAGTCTGCCTTCTCCAGATGTCTGTGTGCTGACTTATGTCTTCTGAAGCAGGAACTTGAGTACGACCTGGTTAAATCTGTCCCGCTGTTTCCTTGCGATAAAATGGTCTCCGGGCAGCAGCACAAGCCTTGCATCAGGGATGCTTTGTGCGATAAGCCGGGTGTGCTGCTCCCGGATCAGATCCCGGGTTCCGGCAATCACCAGTGTTTTTGCACGGATCTTGCCAAGCTCCTCCGGTGTTATATTTGGTTCATTTACCATGAGACTTAAAAGCTCCATAAATTTATGCGCAATTCTTATTTTTCCTGCGACAGGTTTTAACATATGATAGGCGATCTCGACCGGCAGCTGAGAGAAACGCTTAATACCTGAGGGAGAAATATTGGCGCCATTCACAATGAGCCGAGCGACTCTCTCCGGGTAGCGGATGGCAAAAATAAGCGCGATATTTCCGCCATCAGAAAAACCTAGGATATCCGCCTTTGAGATGTGATGAATATCCATAAAATCCTTTAAGTCCTCAGCAAACTGTGTAAGGGTAAAAGGCTTTCTGCCTCTCGGAGTTCTGCCGTGCCCGCGGGTGTCGATTGCATACACATGGAAAGCGCGCGCAAATGCATCCAGCTGCCCGCGGAAATACTGGCTGCTGCCTCCATTCCCATGCAGAAGGATCAGCGGAAACCCATTGCCTCTCTCAATGTAAAAATGTTTTATGTCCAAAGTTCAGGCCTCCCTTCGCAATGCATTATACCGCAATTGGGAGACTTTTTTCGTGTCTTGACTTGAATGCATGTAAGCGATACAACATTCGCATCAAATATGCGTAAGCGGCTGACACAAGCATCTGGGACATCAGGGTGCGGGAGGGCATAATGAAGCAGCTGGTTGAGAAGATAAAATCCCTTAAAAACGTGATCCGGACGGTTTTCTTTATTTCTATCTGTGTACTGGTGATCATTGAGCTGTTCCGGCTCCGGAGGACACTGTCCGGGGCAGATCTCAGGGCGGCGATCACGGGAATTCCGCCGTTCCATATGTTCCTGATGGTTCTGATCGGGCTTGTGACGGTCTCGCCGATGCTTGCCTATGACTTTATTTTGAACCGGGAGCTTGGAACACACTATAAGAAATCCTATATCCTTGGGACCAGTTGGAGCATCAATACCATCAATAATCTTGCCGGCTTTGGCGGGCTTGTGGACATCGGACTCCGGTACTCTTTTTACGTACCGGAGGATCAGGGTGGCGAAGGGATGCAGGTGATTTCTCGTGTCATGCCGTATTTCATGTCAGGGTTCTCTCTGTATGGTGCGATTTCCCTGGCGCTTACGCTATTTACTCCGGTGAATCCCGAGATTCATCGATACCTTATCCTGCTCATCGGGACAGCCTGCTATGTTCCCTGTATCCTCTTTATTTCAAGTCGTAAGGGCATGAAATATTTTGGTCAGCTCAGGATGCGTACGGCGGGCAATCTGCTTCTGGCATCGTTTGTCGACTGGACCTCGGTGATTTTGTGCTTCACGCTCACAGGACACCTTATGGGGATTGATGTACCGATCCGAAATCTGGTCCCACTTTATATCATTGCGATCGCGGTCGGACTTGTTTCCATGATCCCCGGTGGAATCGGAAGCTTTGATCTTGTCATTATCGCCGGTCTGGGCAGTCTGGGCATTGACAATGCGCGGGTTGTCGCCTGGATTCTTTTGTTCCGGCTTACGTACTATATCATCCCGTTTTTCTTTGGCGTCCTTTTGTTTATCCACTACATGGGAGGACGTATCAACCAGAAGTTCCATGGGATTCCGCTTATGCTTCTTACCACGGCATCTCACAGGATTTCCGTTTTGCTGATCCGGCTTTTTGGTATTTTTATGGTGCTTTCGGCGCTGATCCCGGATGAAATCTCAAGCCTTCCACTGCTTCAGACTTTGGACCCGATCCATGGGCAGGTGCTCTACCAGTTTCCAAGTATTCTGTTGGGAGTGCTGTTTATTTTGCTTGCCCGTGCCGTGGAGGAGCGCGTTGCCCGCGCATTTCCTTTTAGTCTCTGCCTGCTCGCGCTGACTTTTGCCTACGTAAATCTTGGTGAAATCAGCTGGGGTGCATCTCTTGCGATCCTTCTTATTTTGCTCATGATGCTGGGGATCCGACCTGCACTTGACAGGGTTCAGTTCATTTACTCTTTAGAAGCATATATCCGGGATTTTTTGATTCTTATGCTGACACTGCTCCTCTTTCTGCATTTCAGCGGTAAAAAGGCAGCTACGCTTCTTATGAAATATCCGCATCATCTCCTCTCTCACTATGGTCGCCTGTGGCTTCACCTGCTTGTGGGTGTCCTTGTGATCACCTTTGTCTACCGATGGATTGTAAATTATCTGATGGCAGACCGGCTGCCTCTGGGGGAGGCATTTGATGATGAACGCTTTACAAAGCTGATCCATACCTATGGTGGAGACAGTAACACAGGGCTTGCGTATTTACGAGACAAGCGGCTGTACTGGTATCAGGAGGACGGCGAGGATACCGTTGTATTTTTATTCGCACAGAATGGAAGCAAATGCGTGGTTATGGGTGAACCCAATGGCAAGAAAGAAGCGTTTGGCAGTGCCATCTATCAGCTTCTTAAGGATGCCGAGCAAATGGGCTATCAGATGATCTTTTATGAAATCGGGCAGCAGACTACGCTTTTACTTCATGAGTACGGCTATGAATTTATGAAGTTTGGGGAGACGGCTCTTGTGGGACTTCAGAATTTTACCACAGCGGGGAATCGCGGCAAGCGCTACCGGACAGCGCTCAATAAGCTGGAGAAACAAGGATTTACATTTGAAATAACAAAGGAGCCGCATGGAGACGTGCTTCTTGACCGGCTTAAGGAAATTTCCGACCACTGGTTGGACGGGCGGCGGGAGAAGGGCTTCTCCCTTGGATTTTTTGACCGGCGCTATCTTGAGAAGGCTCCCATTGCCCTTGTAAGAAACAGCCGAGGGGAGATCTGCGCCTTTGCCAATATCATGCCAAACGATATGGCGGATACGGCAAGCATTGATCTCATGCGCTATGACGAGGAGCTTTGCCCCAATGGTGTTATGGATTATCTTTTTGTTTCGCTGTTTCTTTACTTTCAGGCGCAGGGGGTCCGGTATTTTGACCTCGGCATGGCGCCACTCTCCAATGTTGGAAGCTTTGAGCATAGCTTCTTTCAGGAACGTGTGGCTTATCTGATTTATACCTTCAGCCGGCGGTTTTACTCATTTACCGGGCTTCGGAAATATAAGGAAAAATACATGCCCGCATGGACTCCCCGTTATGTCTGCTACCCTAAGGCAAGCTGGCTCGTTTGCGATATGCTTGCTGTCTACCGGGTAGATAACCGGATCCCGGAGCTGGGGTAATTATGCTGAATGCATCATCTCCGCAAGCAGCAGGAGGCTCGACACATGGATCGCCTTGATACCTCCGGCCTGCAGCTGATCGAGGACTCTCACATCATCATCAATGCAGAGATGCGGGGTGGCAAGACCGTCAAAATGCTCTGAAAGAAGCTTTGCGACGATGCTTGTCTTGTCCGGCTCTCTTGTAAAAAGGATATGATCCTCAGGGAAAAAACCGTCATACTCCCGCTTTAAAAAGGCAATTTTCTGCCGGTCCTGCGCTTCGTTTCCGGACTGACTCAGGACATAATTGAGATGAGGAGTGGTGCAGCTTTTTAGATACGAGCGCATAAATGTAGTGCCCCGCGCGTATTGATAGAGATCGTGGCTCTCCATAAATGCATCAAATTCTGTATCACTGCAGACATTGATGCCATCGGAGCCGTAACCATAGATGGCAAGCACTCCGTCTATATCAAATACCCGGACCAGCTGCGGGTCCCGCATCAGCCTGGTATCCAGCCCCAGCTGATATGCCGGGTCAAAGCTTTTAAATTGAGAGTTCATAAATAGATTCATTTCCTTCCTGTTTGGTTCTGTGATTTCCTGTAATTTGTTATCGTAACGATGACCGTGCGAACTATGACCGTAATCGTGTTATCACGGTGAATGCTTGACATCCACTATAAAAAATATTATAAAAGAAATCTGAACTTTTAATACATAATTTGAATCATAAAATTCAGCTGTAACAATGAATGATGTATGGAGGACAAAACAATGACTAAAGTAGACAAGCTTAACTTTGAGTTCAATGGCAAGTCTGTAAACGCCCAGGAAGTGACAGATGCAGCGATGAAGGCTTTTAAGGCGAAGCACGCTGACGTCAAGGTAAAGACCTTTGATGTTTATATCAATGCTGCCGAGTCCAAGGCATATTATGTTGTAAACGGAACTGCAGAGAATGATTACTTTGTAGAGCTGTAAATTACGCAATTAAATCATAAGCTGCAGGTCATAAGACCTGCAGTTTTATGTTCTATCCGGGCAGCATCACATGAGTTACTTAAGCAGCCGCTCGATGTCGATCATCCCGGCGGGATTTGTCACTTCATAGCTTTTCCGAACCTCTGATACGGTAAGCTCAAACGGTGTGCCCTCATGCTCGCAAAATAAAATATACGCCGGAGATTTCAGCTCCGCTCTCAGGCTCTCCAGCCCGGCAAGGAAATAACGAGTGCGGGTTTCGTATCCCGTCATGGACTGACCTGCATTCGCATCTTCCTCAAGGATCCGTACTTTTTTGACATTCACCTGGTTCTGCCCCAGCCGGCGAATGATTTCTTCCACATTTACTTCGTTTATGATCTGCATATATTTTCTCCAATCTATTTTTCATTGATATCTTTCAATGTGTCCATGATTTGCCTGAACAGGTGCATTTTTTTACCTGAAAGCTATTCTGATATTTATAGACAACGCATATATTATAGCGGAAGTCAGAAGAAATCGTACAGAGTTTTACCGGAGATAAATGAAAGAACATAGAATTTGCTGTGCTGCGGTCGGAATCATGGTATAATGATGCAAATTTGTAATACCGGATGTGATTCCTGGCATTCCTGAAGAAGCAATAACGATAAAGGCAGAAAATATGAAGGCGGACGAACGACAAGCAAAAATTTTAAAGGCATTGAGGGAAC
>DJXY01000025.1:0-6689 GCA_002449915.1 Oribacterium sp. UBA6992 | reverse complement strand
AAGCCAATCCCCGGAAGTGCATTTGCGGAAGCACTGCATGTGAGCCGGCAGATTATCATAAAGGATATCGCGGCAATCCGTGCAGCCGGCAAGGTAATCTATGCCACTAACCGGGGCTATATCCTGCAGGAAGCAGAGCTTGCCACCCGGGTCTTTAAGGTATGCCACAGTGACGAGGATCTTGAGAAGGAGCTTACCGCAATCGTGGATCTTGGAGGTGCCATTGAGGACGTCTTTGTGTATCACCGGGTCTTTGGAGTCATTCGCGGACCGCTGAATATAAGGACACATCAGGATATTATGCAGTATATGCAAAACATTGCGAGCGGCAAATCCAAACCGCTGAAAAACATTACCTCCGGCTATCATTATCATACCGTAACTGCAACAAGCGAGGAGGCTCTGGACCGGATCCAGGAGAGGCTCCGGGAGCTAGGCTTCCTCGCAAAGCTTCAGGACTATGAGCCGGTTGATTTCTGGCAGAAGTCCGACATGACTAGTAAAGGCACAAAATGACAAAGACAGAAAAAATCAATGCAGCAATCGAGAGCGGCGCGGCAGAAGCACGCGAGCTTGTAAAATATCTTTATGATCATCCGGAAACCGCCACTAAAGAGCAGCTCTCGAGTGCGGCAATCGTTGATGTGCTCCGGCGCAACGGATTTGAAGTCACCTATCCTTTTATGGCAAAGGAGCTTGGCTATGACACCTCCTTCTGTGCTGTACTTGCCCATGGTTCCGGCCCCAAGGTTGCCGTGCTGGTGGAGTATGATGCTCTGCCGGGACTTGGACATGGCTGCGGTCATAACCTGCATGGATCTCTTGCAACGCTTGCTGCCACAAGTATCATGAAGCTCCGGGGAGAATTTCATGGCACACTCATGGTACTGGGAGCTGCTGCCGAGGAGGAAGACGGTGCAAAGCTTGTCATGGCGGAGGCCGGGATTTTTGACGATGTGGATCTTGCAATCATGATGCACAGTAACGGCGGCAGCACGACTCCGGAGATGGATACCCTGAGCCTGAGGGCGTATAAGGTGGAGTTTCACGGTCTCAGTGCGCACGCAGCAGCAGGACCATGGTTCGGGCATAATGCATTCACAGCAGCCCGCAAATTTCTCGATCTTGTGGATGCGCGGAGAGACTCGTTCCGACCGGGCACCATTTATTCCAGCGTCATGCTGCAGGGTGGGTATACGCCAAATCAGGTCCCGGACTACGCCTCTCTCCGGCTGGAATTTCGTTCGACAAGTCTCAGTGGTCTGACCGAGCTCGACCGGATCACCCGGAACTGTGCCCGGGGCGCAAGTCTCGCGATGGACTGCACCGAGGAGTTTACACTGCTGTCAAAGGATTTTTATAATATGGTCCGGGTGCCGGCGCTTGAGGATAAGGTCACAGAACTGTTTCGTGCCCGCGGTGAGCGAGTCGATCCCGTGGTGCCGGCGTACGCGTCCTCGGATATGGGGAATGTCAGCTACCACTGCCCCGCCATCCAGCCGATGCTTCGGATCACCGATGCGCACTGCGCGCTTCATACAGAGACTCTGCGGGAGGCAACGCTCGAGCCGCTTGCCTTTGAGCAGATGAAAAAGGGCGCGGCTGTAATCGTGGAAATGGCACTGCTTATTTTTAATGATGCGGAATTCCGGGCGCAGGTACGGGCGGAGTATGAAGCTGCACTAGAGAAAGTCAACCGAAAATTGTGAAACGAGCTGTTAATTAGGAAACTAATTTTTGTGCAGTACTGTCTCTCTCACTCCTCCCTTTCCAGTTTGACCCGGAAGGAGATCTGCCGCTCGGTCGGCATTTCATCAAACTGGATGGTATAGGCATGCTTATCCGGGTTGACATCTGTGATGGTGCCCCTGCCAAAGGCTTTGTGGCGGATCCGGGTGCCAATGGTAAAAAGCTTGTCCCCGTCCTCCTGACTCTCAAGGCGGCTGTCGACCATACGGATATAGCTTTGCGTCTCATCCAGAAGAGCAGCCTTTGGCTTTTTGGTAAAGCTCATAAGCTCCGGATCAATATCCAGGATAAAGCGCGACGGATACCGTGGAGAGCCGTCAAAATTTCTGCCGGCGGCTTCACTGATGTAAAGCCCCTTTTCCGCTCTTGTCATAGCGACAAAGGCAAGTCTCCGCTCCTCTTCCATCGCTTCCAGAGTATTCACTTTTTTAGATGGAAAAATCCCCTCGGACATACCCGTGAGAAATACGTATGGAAATTCCAGCCCCTTGGCGGTATGAACCGTCATTAATTTTACCCGGTCCTGGGATTCTGCTGTATCCATATTGGAGAGCATCGCGATATTTTTAAGATAGCCATCCAGGGTTGTTTCCTCTCCTGCACTTGTTTCAAACTCATAAACGGACTGCTTCAGCTCTGCAAGATTGTCAAGCCGCTCCTGGGAACCCTCGGTCCGAAGCATCTTTTCATAACCGGATTCACTTAGGAGATCTGTGAGAATCTCGGAAATGGTCCGGTTCTCATATGACGCGGCAAATTTCTCGATAAGAGCAGTAAATTTTTTTGCCTGGGTCCCCTTAAACAGCTCATCCTCAAGGTTATGGCACAGCGCGTCATACAGGGTGCCTCCATTTGCACGCGTATACTCCTCGAGAAACTTCATGCGCCGCACTCCAAGGTTCCGTTTTGGTACATTGCAGATCCGCCGGAAGCTGAGGTCATCCTTATAGACAATCATGCGTAAATAGCAGAGCGCATCCTTGATTTCCATCCGCCCGTAGAATGGCACGCCGCTGTAGATGGTATACGGGATTTTATCTTTGAGAAATACCCCCTCTATGGTCCTGGTAATATAGTGCGCCCGGTACAGAACCGTGATGTCCTTATAGTCCACGCCCATTTCATGCAGGGTCTCAATGTTTTTAACCATCCATTCCGATTCCTGCTCTGCGTCATCGGCGAGGTGACAGACCACCGGCACACCGGATGCGAGCATCGGGATCAGGTCCTTTGACATACGGAGCTTGTTTTTCCGGATCAGAGAATTTGAGACCCGGAGGATTTCCGGTGTCGAACGGTAATTCTGCATCATCATAATGGTTCTGACCTTGGGGAAATGCTTGTCAAACTCCAGGAGATACCGGACATTGGCGCCTCTCCAGGTATAGATTGTCTGGTCCGGATCTCCCACGATAAACAGATTATGATGATAGCCGCAGAGCACCTCCATCAGGCGGTACTGCAGCGGATCAATATCCTGAAATTCATCGATCATGATGTATTCCAGCCGTTTCTGCCATTTGAGAGCAATCTCCGGATGCTCCTGGAAGATATAGAGACTTAAAATAATCAGATCATTATAGTCTACGGCAAAGGTCTTCCGCTCCTGATAGAGATAACCGTAGAACAGGATATCATTCACCTCCGTAGCACGCATATATTTTTCATGGAGCTTATCGATCGGAAGCTTCACCATATCGAGAAAATACGACGGCTCGTGAACACATTTCCGCATTTCAAACATGTCCCGTGCCTGCCCGAATGTTTTATCCCGCAGCGTAAGTCCCCGCTCCTCGTAGATGATCTTAAGCATGTCGTCAATATCGCTGTTATCCAGCACCATAAAGCTTTTAGGATAGCTGATGGCGTGGCTGTCCTCCTGCAGGATATTGACGCAGAAGCCATGGAAGGTGTTGATGTAGCCGGTATCATTGTCTCCGGTCAGCCGGTGGATACGCTGTCGCATTTCATTCGCCGCCTTATTGGTAAAAGTGACGCAGAGGATATTCCCTGGCATAACCCCGAGATCATTGACAAGATAGGCAAAACGATGGGACAGTGCCCGGGTTTTCCCGGACCCCGCCCCTGCGATCACGCGAATGTAGCCTTCCGTTGTTGTTACCGCTTCGACCTGTGCTTCATTTAATCCGCTCAGGATATCATCCATGAAAATTCCTCTCGCTTTCCGTGTGTGTTTGGTGTGAAACTCTGACGCATAGAAGTCAGAGCTTCTTAAAAAAAGGCAGCATTTCCTGCCTGAAAAATGCATCAGCAGCCCTTGCCGTCGAGACCGCATGCCTTGCCGATGGGCATCTCCGCTGTTGGAGCCTTGGCATCCGCTGACATATCCTCTGCATCCTCCGGAACCTCTGTTTTATCATCCGCCTCAAAGCCAAGGGAACGTACATATGCCTGCCAGTCAAAGGTGAGAGAGCCGTCCTCAAACTGAAGCACCGGAATGCCGACCCGATGCTCCTCCTCGCGGACCGGCTTAAAGAGGTCTTCCGTGTCCCTCAGCCGGAGAAATGCCTTAAGATTCTGAATCTTGGCAGTGATATCACAATAGGTATAAGGGATCTTGTACATATCAAAATTTCTCTTGCACTGTCTGCAATCCGGGCAGATTTTGCTTCCATATAATGTAACCATACATTTCCTCACTTTCTGCATGTTTATAATTTGATGCGGCTTCCATAGGTAGGGACCAGTTCTCAGGCATCCGAACGTCCAAAGGCATTTTTCATGTCGCAGCTTGCGGTGTGGAGGACATTGGCAAGTGCTGTCTGTGTCTCCTGCTGAAGCATCGATGCGATCACTTCATTGGCGTCCTCCAGCCGCGTCACAATCGTCTTTACCTGCTTTGCGGCGGAGGCATTCCCATCCTCCTTATCCAGCGTCCTGCCGATTTCTCCGTCAAAGCGGTTTAAAAGCTCGTGCCCTTGGGACATGACGGCCGTCTGGTAATGCTCGATATGCGGGATACACCTCGAGTAATCGCCGTCTGCCAGTGCGCCGATGAGCCGGCTTGCCCAATAGAAATTGTTGGAGTCGACCTCTCCTGTCGTATCCGCGAGATATGCCGGTGTGCGGTTGACATTGGCATAAAACGGCACAAAAGTGTTAAATGCATTGGATGCAAATGCAAGCCATTCCACTGCCGCGATTTCTGCCGGTACATACGGACGGAGCTGGAGACAGGCGACAAAGCTCGTGCGGTTGATGCCGATCGGGCGATACTGACCACGATGGCTCAGGTCACCATATTTGCCATAGGGATCGTACGGTGTGCCTTGATAATGGTTGGAAAGCACCCATTTGACATCCTCTACCGTGATCTTTTTTTCCGGTACACGACACCAGGGGATATTATCAGACACCGGCGTGAAGTCCGCGTCCGGACCATCCCAGCGGCTGTCAGTCGGATTGAGATAGCGCTGCAGTGCCCAGGCCCGGGGCGTGTTGTAGCTATGATCAAAGTCGCTGTGGGAGCCGAATGCGGCCCGGGCGTCAAAATTACTCTCGCTGCTCTCCATCGCAAGATCCAGATGATTTTTCTTTACAAACTCCAGCAGGTCCGGTGCGCACATAAAGTTTTTTCTGGCGCCGAAGGCATCTGTGAAGTCAAAACGGTCGATGCCGAGCTGATTGGGCATGATGACATAGCAGTTATCCGGGACGCGGCGCGCCATCCAGTGGTGACCGCCAATGGATTCCAGCCACCAGATTTCGTCCTGATCCTGGAAGGCAATGCCATTCATCTCATAGGTTCCGTAGGTTTCAAGGAGCTTGCCAAGCCGCTCCACGCCCTCTCGTGCACTGCGAATGTAGGGAAGCACGAGTACTACAAGGTCTTCCTCTCCGATTCCGCCGATCTGCTCCTTGCCATCCGGAGCGAGTTCCGCCGGGATGTATTTCACAAGCGGATCCGCGCCAAGGACACGATCGTTGCTTGTGATGGTTTCTGTCGCGGACATGGCGATATTGGCAGCATTGACACCCGCAGCCGCCCAGATCCCGACCCCCTTTACAGCATTGGGGACCGCAGTATAACGAAGCGGCTCCTCCGGCAGGTCGATTTCCACATGGGAAAGCACCGATGTATATTTCCTGGGCTGCCTGTCCGGCGTAACCACCACCCATTTTTTAGGGGTGAAGCTTCCGGCGCTGGAATCATCATTCCGCGCGATCATCGTAGATCCGTCATACGATGCTTTTTTTCCTACTAATATCGTTGTACAGGCCATAAATACTGCCTCCTTCTCTTGCTTTTTGTATGATTTGGTAATGTACCACTCCGTCAGCCGAAGCTGTCCCAGCTCTCAAAGCGGGGCATGACGAGCGCCAGCATAACCGCTTCGTCTCCATCGGAAACGATGATGTCCTCGAGCAGTGTCCGCGTCGGGAAGTCCTGTTCATCCTGATCGCTCTCGAGTTCGGTCAATAGATAATTTACACCGGCATTCCGCGCATCGTCAAATGCACTCTCCTTGTCCGGACCCTCGCCATAGCAGTCCTTAAGGTCCATGAAGCTAACCCGGTAGCCTTCCGCTGTCTTATGTACAACAGCCGGATAATAATACGTCATTTGTAAGGTTCCTTTCATAATATGCTAATGAAAAATAGCAAGACCTATTATATAATATTTCCATTCTGAACTGGAGAAAAAAATGATGCTTTCTTTATATGTAATCTATTTTGCACTCTTCAGCTTTCTTGGTTGGGTGTTTGAATGCTCCTATGCGATGCTCCGCACTCGTCACTGGGATAATCGGGGCTTCCTCTATGGTCCGGTCTGCCCGATCTATGGGGTTGGTGCTGTCCTTGCCATCTTTCTCTTTGGAGATCTGCCGCATAGGCTTGGGATGCAGGTGAATCTCCCGGAGGTTTTTTTTGTAAGCTTCTTCGGAAGTGCGGCGCTGGAACTTGCGACCTCCTGGGGT
>DJXY01000015.1 GCA_002449915.1 Oribacterium sp. UBA6992 | reverse complement strand
TCGGACGTGCATTTGCATCGGTCACAACAGAAACGGGTGCAGAGGTACATCAGGATGCAAATACAGACCGTTCTGCTGCAGACGTGGATGCCAGAGATTCTGGCGCTTCTATGGAGCAAAATAGTGGAGCAGATATCGCTGAGGGACAAAATGCAGATGTAAACACACAGGACGCAGACACCGATACGATAGTTGTTGCAGAAGCGCAGAACAGCTCTGCATCTCAATCCGGAGATACGGATACTGCAGGAAAGGAAGCAGCTTCTATTGCCGACGAGGCGGGCGCTCAGCCAGGCAAAGACGATACCAGTGGTGCGTCGGCACAGGGTGGTGAAACAAATACGTCTTCTGAAGGTGGTCTGGGAAGTGAAGCCTCCGGAATCGGAAACAATACGGCGGAAGGGACAACCGCTTCTCCAGCCGAAAGCGAAACCAGAGTTTCTGAAGGGACAGGAGCTTCTGCGGGTGAGGCTACGAAAGCTGCGACACTGCAGGAAACGACAGATGAGAGTCCTATATCGCAGGAAACTGTGGCATCAGAAACAGCATCAGGGACAGCAGTACCGGAAACATCGGTATCAGAAACAACGGTACCGGAGACAACAGCGGCAGCGTATAAGGAAATCCATGTTACTTTTCATGTTGTAGATGATCTCGGAAATGAGATTTCTGAGAAGTATGATGATGTCAAGGTGCATTTTGACAGTGATGGAGTTCTGACCCTCGACCAGGAGGATCAGGCACCGGTCAGCAGCATTCGCAGACAAACCGGCAGTATGCTGGCAGGGCTTATCAAATTCTACTCCAAAAAGTACAGCTATCGGCAGGCAACCATTGACGGAGAGGTGATTCGCGCGATCCGTAAGAGCGATGAAGATGGCGTCACAGTTTACGAATATACCACAGATGGTGAAAACTGGACGGCGCTGAATGAGGATACCGAGGTGCTGCTTGTTTACGCAAGGCCGGAGTCGGATGCAAAGCTTTATGCCGAGTATCTTGAGGAAGGCAAAATCAAGGTTACTGTGGAGCTTCAGAAAGAGCTTCCGGATGGGGTTGAGCTTAAGGTGAAGGAGCTTACGCCGGAGGAAGACAATTATGATGCCTACATGACAGCCCTGGCGGAATCTGCCCGGGAATCGGAGACGGAAGCTAAGACGTATACTAAGGATAATACTCTGCTGTATGATATTTCGTTTATCGGTACAGACGAGGACGGAAATCCGTATGAATATCAGCCGGATGGCGATGTCTCTGTTAAGGTGGAGTTTCTGGGCGGACAGCTTTCGCAGGAGCTTGGCGCCGCTAAGGCTGGAGATGTCGAGATCCGTCATCTGCCGGTTAAAGAGGAAGTCAAGGCACGCGCCGCGGAGGACGGTGAGAGAGTCACCGCCGATCTCACGGACCTTACCGCAGATGATATCCTTGTCGAGACTGTAAAGGATGCGAATGTAACTATCGACAAAACCGCCGCTAAAACCGAGGAAGAAGATGCGGAGGAGCGGAAGGACACCGCTACCTTTAGTGTGCCATCATTCTGTATTTTTTCATTTAAAAATGAAAACCAAACAGATGAAACATATTGGGAAGGAGATAATTATATTTCGGTAGATTCTTTTATTGATAAACTCGGTGTAGCGTCTAAAGTAGCAGTTTATGCTGATACTTTGGAAAATCATCTTGATCATCTGGAAGGATCTATTGCGGTAAATAAATTTTTGGATTACGGAAATAATAAGCTGAATGAAGCGGTTAGATTACAAACCCAAAATAAAGTAGAAGAAATTATCCTCCAGAAAACTGTAGACACAGTATCTGAGAATGATCGCATTTTTAAAGTTGGATTTTATAGCGATCAAGCGGCGACAAAGCAAGTCGGAAATTTAGTTGATATTACGATCAGCAAAAATACAACATCAGCGTCGAAAACTTTATCTCGTACAGATACGACATATACAGATATTTTCAATACCTTGGATCAGTACTCTTTGTATCTTTATGAGATAGATGATACTGGCCATCCTATTACGGATACAGTCAAATCTGATGATAATGGAGGCTCAGTCAGAGATAATGTATATAGAGATACAGCAGGAAATGCAAAATATACAGTATCATATTCCTCCTCATCAAAAGATAACGCTAACAGGATTGTTGGTGGTAAGGACGGGTTTGGCAACTATATAGGTAAGATTGAACGGAAAAACAATACAGTAGTTGAACCCAATTATTTTGGCGGGAAAGGGTTTCAAACATATCTCGGATCAGATTATGTTGATAACCAATTTTCTGAACCAAATAATACTTATTTGAAGATATATCATGAGGATGGGACCGAAAGTATTCATCTGAAAGATTATAGAACAAACATTAGTCAGAATCCTCAAGAGTTTATTCATAACTTGTCTCCAGATGAATTTGAAAATGTTACCGGACTTAACCATAATCTTGGTCAGAATGGTGCCTTTGCAAAAGAGGCTGTACGTTTGGCACACGCAAAACGTGGTCCATGCAAAGATAAAGATGCGTCTTATTTTAATGTAATTAATTTAATTAGTGAATATGGGGATTTAAAAAAGGATCTTGAAGAGCATGCTGGTTATAGTCAAATAGATGATTATGATAAAAGTAAAGGAGCTATCCAACAACTTTTAAAAGATTCTGAGAAAAATGATGAATACTTGCTGATTAATATTGATGCATCAAAATGTAAATCATATAAGTTACCATATAAGTTACAGCAAATGCGTATCGATGGTAATGATGCGGATTCAGATGATGGATATCCCAGAATAGGATCTCATATAATATTTAATTTTGTACAGAAAAATGAAGATGGAGAATTTGAACCATATACTGGAGAAATAACTATTAACAATGTTACTGCAGGGTTAATTTTTGCGCCTATGGCTACCTTTAAGCAGGAAGGCGGTTTAAGAGGTGGAGTTATTGCAGAAAAGGTAATCAGACCCAAAGATAAGCCTGAAATACATCAGAAACTAATTGGTAGCAGCCTGAAAAGATATATTACTTTCCAAATACTTAATCACGAATATCCCAGAGTTAAGTTGAGTATAACGAAGCAACTGCAAGGTCGAGAGTGGAAGGTTGGAGATCAGTTCCAGTTTAAACTCAGCGCTAAAGATGAGGATAAGGATATACCACTTCCGAAGGAAAATGTGATTGCCATAACAAAAGATAAGCAGAGTGGAAGTTTTGGAGAAATTGAGTATACAAAGGCAGGCACATATGAGTATATAATCAGTGAAACTCCAGGCAATGAAGCAGGAATGACATATGCAGAGCCTCAGTTGATAACGGTAACAGTAACGGAAAGTGACGGCAGGCTGACCGCTAGAGTAGATAAAGATGGTGGGAATGTTACATTTACCAACACTTTTGTTCCTGAATCAACGACAACGGAGGCTTCCACAACAACAGAGGCTTCCACAACAACGGAGGCTTCCACAACAACGGAGGCTTCCACAACAACACCGGATACTTCCCCAGCGACACCGGAGACATCCCCAACAACACCGGAGACATCTCCAACGACACCAGAGACCTCTCCGGTAGAAGCTACAACGCCAGCGGAGACAACAACTTCTTCATCGTCACACCACGAGCATCATGATCATGACGATAAGCCGAGACCGGTAAGCACAACCGCGGCGGAAACAACGACTTCATCTGGCAATGAGCATTCGGATGATGTAACAACACCAGATGGTGAAGTACTGGGTGCCGACAGAGACCGTGCACATCAGATGGAAACTTCTCAAGATGGCGGGGTTTTAGGCGCAAACCGTAGCAAGGTAGCGGGTGCAAATCGTCAGGTTAAGACCGGAGATATCAGCATGATGAGACTTTATGCGGTAGGAGCGATTGCAGCGATTGCACTGCTGATCGGTTGGTTCATCAGCTGGAAAAAGAAACAAAGATAAAGAAACAAAAGTAAAGAAACAAGGAAAGACTGATAAGCAGAAGCTCAGGATTAACGAGCAGCTGCTTATCAGTCTTTTTTCGTGCAAATCAAAATTTGATTGGGGGATGAGCCCACCCTTGTGTAGCGTGCAGGTCCTTTACTCCGGCAGCTTCTCAAGGTGGTAGCAGGCAGCCAGATGACCATTGGTACCGCGGAGCTCTGGCGGGGCTGCCAGGCAGTCGGGCTGGCAGAACTCGCAGCGGGTACAGAAGTGGCAGCCCTTGGGCATGTCCTTAAGCGCGGGGACGGTGCCTTTGATGGTGTAGAGTACATCCTCGTCTCGATCAAGATGCGGGATTGAGCGCAGCAGACCCTTAGTATAAGGATGTGCCGGATGGTCAAAAATCTGCGCTGCGCTGCCGGTTTCCATGACATTTCCACCATACATGATAAGGACACGGTCGGCAATTTCCGCGACTACGCCCATATCATGTGTAATAATGATAATCGAGGTACCGTATTTTTCACGGAGCTGGATCAACAAATCCAGAATCTGTCCCTGAATCGTTACATCCAGTGCAGTGGTCGGCTCATCGGCAATGATG
>DJXY01000097.1 GCA_002449915.1 Oribacterium sp. UBA6992 | reverse complement strand
TTAAGCCCATCCGGAGTAGACATATAAAATGCGCCCTTATCCTTATTAGTAGAGTCCCAGTGCAGCGCAATATGGCAGTCTGCTTTATTGTTTGCAATGACTGTTCTTGCAATGTTGTCAAGCTGCACATCCGAGTCTGTCCGGATCATCAGCACATTATATCCATCTTTAAGGAGTTTCCGCCCGAGGATGTGCGCCATCTCCAGCGTAACCGTCGCCTCCGGTGTCCCATCTGCAAACGTCATCCCAGAGGATACTGCGGTTGCCTTGATGGCACCTGCCGCAGTAGAACCACCCGTCACCTTGCGTGTCCCATCCGGATGGCACAAGGTCTTAACTGACTCGCCGCCCTTAGTGCCGTGTCCTGCATTGACTGCAACCGTAATATCCTTAGACTTTGACGCATCCGTGGTATACAATACGGCTTTACCGGTATTTATTTTAGAATTTTCCGCATATTTCCAGTCCAGATTTAAACCAATACTGGTAGCAGCAAAAGCCTGCGTGCTCATCCCGAGCGCAAGTACACATGCTGCAGCAAACAGACGTAACTTTTTCATTGGAACTCCCTTTTTTGCTACTCATTTAGGATACATTCTTGTATCCTTATCGTAAAAGAAGTCTAGCGCAATTTAAAGGGGCATGCAACCGACATCTGATTACATACCCCTTAAGACTTTCTTACACCGTTAAAGCTTTTGAAACCTTATCGCACAAGTGCAGATACGATGTACCAGATCAGTACAATACCGCCTAGTACAATCCGGTAATATCCAAATATTGCAAAGGAATGCTTCCGGATATACCGCATCAGAAAATTAATGCAGTATACGCTCACAAGAAATGCCACTACCATACCCAGTATCATATAAAACCACTGGGACCCGGAGAAGCCAAGTCCATGCTTTACAAGCTTAAGCAGACTTGCGCCAAACATGACCGGAACGCTCAGGAAAAAAGAAAATTCCGCAGCCGGTGTACGTGCAACGCCTACAAGCATTGCTCCGAGAATTGTCGCACCGGAACGGGATGTACCGGGAATCATTGCAAGACACTGAAATAAACCAATATACACTGCCGTACGGAGATCCATCTCCCGCAGCGTATTGATCCGGAACTCTGTATGCTCGTTGCGGCGCTCAATCCAGATAAAAAACACGCCGTAGAGGATAAGCATCAGTGCAACCACAAATCCGTTATAGAGATATGTATTTAAAAGATCATCCAGCAAAAAGCCAATGACAGCTGCCGGAAGGCATGCAGCAATAATCATGATCCAGAGGCTGACTCTGGAGGGGATCAGTCCGGTTTTTCCTGTGCGTCGATTTCTGCCAAATGGCCAAAGCTGATAAAAAAAGCGCAGCACCACAGCCATGATAGCGCCAAGCTGGATCACCACCTCAAAAACCTCGTAAAAGTCATCCGGTTGCTGCAGCTTGATAATATCGTTCACAAGAATCATATGTCCGGTCGAGGAAATCGGCAGCCACTCTGTAAAGCCCTCTACCATGCCCAGGACAATGACCTTCAACATTTCAACAAAACTCATATATAAAATCTCCTATTAAAATGATGCATGTACCATAATACCATAGTTTACATCTGCCTGCCTATATATTTTCTATCTGCCAGTCAATAGGTTCTATACCGTTTTTTCGTAAAAATTCATTGGTTTTGGAAAAAGGTTTTGATCCAAAAAAGCCGCGATATGCACTGAGCGGACTCGGATGCGGAGATTTTAAAATGAGAAATCTGGGATTTGTAAGCATAGGTGCCTTATTCTGAGCCGGTCTCCCCCACAGAATAAATACCATCGGTCGGTCCTGCTCATTAAGTACCCGGATGGCGGCATCCGTAAACTCCTCCCACCCGATCCCACGATGAGAATTGGCTTCATGTGCCCGTACCGTAAGCACTGTGTTAAGCAGCATAACCCCCTGATCTGCCCATTTTTTAAGATACCCGTTATTAGGGATATAGCAGCCAAGGTCCTCATGCAGCTCCTGATAGATATTTTGAAGCGACGGGGGGATATCCACGCCTGGTTTCACGGAAAAGCTGAGTCCATGTGCCTGCCCCGGCTCATGATAAGGATCCTGCCCAAGAATCACAACCTTGACCTTGGCTAATGGTGTAAATGCAAATGCATTAAAAATATCCGCAGGATCCGGATATATTTTCCGTGTCCTGTATTCCTTAAGCACAGTTTCATACAGCTTCCTGTAATAGGGCTTCCCGAACTCCGGCTTCATCGGCTCCAGCCAGTCATTGTCAATCATATTGTTTCCTTTCATAAATAAAGCGGAGTTCCAGAGAACTCCGCTAAACACATGCTCTTTAACACATGGTCTCTATCCTCATGACGGTCCTGTTGTACTGCCGATAGTCAGCGTACCAGAGGAGCTGGTACCGGAAGGTTTTACGGATGAAGACTTGGATTTGTTGGCTTCATACTCTGCATCCAGCTGCGCGTTTACAGAAACCGAGCTTACACCGGAGGATGTTGTCGGGTTGGTACCGCTCGCACCTGCAGAGCTGCTGCCTGTAGAACCGCTGTTTGTACCCGAAGACGGTGTTGCTGACGTCGATGTTCCAGGACTCTGCGTACTGCTGCCCGATCCCGGGCCATTGCCGGAAGCACCGGTACTTCCGGACGAGGTGGACTTGGATGCCTCGGCAGATCTTGCGCTGGCATTGGTCGCTGTGATCCCACTCGTATTAGAGGTACATGCGCCGCTTGCATTAAAGCTATAGTTTGTACCATTAATAGACAACGTCGTATTGGCTGTCATCTTGCCATCATTAAGGTAATAGTAGGTGCCGCCGTCATTCAGCCATCCACGTACCATCTTTCCGTTAGATCCGAAATAATACCATACCTTATCAATCTCCGTCCATCCGGTCGACATTTTGCCATTAGATGGATTAAGGTAATACTTATTGTTTTCGGAATCCGTCTTCCATCCGGTCTCCATATTTCCGTTGGTCGCATTGAGATAATAATAGGCATCATCCTGCTTGAACCAACCGGTCACCATGGCACCATCGGTACCGAAATGATACCACTTATTGTCAATCTTAGCCCAGGTATCCATGATAAGAGTGCCATCTCCCGGCTGGAAATAGTACCACTTATTATTGATCTGCCGCCAGCCTGTAGCCATCGCACCGCTGCTCTTTAAATAGTACCAGGATGTGGTATTGCCATTGGTAAGCTTCAGCCAGCCGGTCTGCATCACACCATCGGATTTAAGATAATACCATAGATTATCAACCTGCTTCCAGCCGGTGGCCATCAGACCGTTTTCCTTAAAATAATGCCAGTTATTATTGATCTTTTTCCACCCGGTAACCATAAATCCGTCGGAGCCGATATAGTAATATCCTGAGGATGTATGAATCCACTTTCCGGTTATCCTTGTATTTGTTGAATCATCAACGTAGTAATATTTTCCATTCTCCTGTCCCCAGCCGGCAAAAGCTGCAGGAGCGATTGCTGCCACACTCATCGTGAGAATCAGGGAAACTGCACCGATTTTTGTGCCAAGTCTCATCCATTCCACCTCCGAACTCTTATACTCTGCACTCCATAATATCACACCGGGAACCTTATGTCCTGTAAAATCCGTTTAAATTTTTCCGAGCTTTTGTAAGATCTGATAGGAATTCTTAAAATATCGGTACATTTTAAGCGTGTAATCTCCAAAATTCTCCCCAAGAGAAATTTTATAAACGCACCAGAGAGACCAAAGCAATCCGCCCAGTCCCATGTACGCGGTAACAATGGCGAATGCCTCCTGGTCACTGAGACCACGCAGCGCAATACCGGGATCTGCCTCTGTCATTGTATCCTGAAAGGATGCCTCCCGGTAAATCCCAATCAGATGCTTTGCCTCATCATAATTCATATAGGAATAAATCGCTGCCATACCTAGATCAATCAGCGGGTCCGCCATGCCGCAGTACTCCCAGTCGATCATCTTAAGTCCCTCATCCGTAAAAATAAAATTATCGCTCACGCTATCAATATGGCAGATGGTTCTGGGGCGGGACAGAGTGTCAAGCCAGTTCATAAGCTTTTCCGCCTGCATCCGGATTTCCGGATAATCCTCAAAGGGGATTTCGTGTCCGTCAGCTAGGCACAACGCTTCATATACATTGAGTCTCTCCCGGAGATTAAAATCATGTGAAACCGTAACTCCGGAATTATGCAGCGTTTTCAAAAGGCTCATGCACTGCTGAAGCTCAGCATCCTTGGTAAAATCCGCATTCCTTGCGCCATGATAATAGCGGGAGATTTTATATCCGTTGTCCGGATTAAAATAGATCAGCTCCTCCGTGATACCAAGTGTCCCGACTGCCTTGTAAACATCTCCCTCCTCTTTGCGGCTGATCATCTTTTCCGTACCAGGTCCCGGGATCCGGCAGATATAGGATTTCCCGGCATATTGCGGATTGGGCGCGGAAGCCTGTACAGAAAACAGCCAGGACTTATTGGTCATGCCAGCTTTAAGACACTTGATGTTGACAATATCCGATTCCGGGATCTTAAAGACATCGGAAACCAGCCGCATGGCAGCAGAACCCGAGTTCTCGACATATTTCTCATCAAAGCGCCGGAGCTCCTCAAGATTTTCAAACTCATATACCTGATTTTCCGGCTGACGGTTGATATACATCGGGGGAAGTGTTTTTAAATTACGGATAAGCACATCCTCCCAATAATACTGCTCCGTACCCGGCATCCGGTAATATGACGCAACGAGCGGCAGGAAGCGTTCGGAAAACTCCCTGGTAAAATACACCGGTCCATACATACACCAGGCATCTCGCCCGCCAACAGAAACCTCCTTGATCACGCCGTTTCTGCCAACGCTCATCGCCCACTCCCGGGTATCTCCCGTCATGTAGGTCGCGGCATACCAGCTGTGCGGCTCATACGTATGATACATATTTCTCCGCATCCAGTTATCCGAGGAGAGAATATAACAGTTCTTTCCCTGCAGCACAGGCGCTGCGTGATATAGCGTTGCCAGTGTGTTTTTATCAATATACTCCGGATTATATATGAGCTTCACACCATACTTATCGATCAGATAGTCAAACTTTTCCTTGAGATACCCCACCATCAGCGTGATATCTGTAATCCCGACCTCGTGGAGCTGGCGAATCTGTCTCTCCACCATCCGTTCTCCAAATACCTCCAGAAGTCCCTTTGGCGTTTCATAGGTGAGCGGAACAAAACGGGAGCCAAAGCCGGAAGCAAGGATCAGTGCCGCATCCACCCGATGCTCCTCTAAAAGCTTCCGTCCGCGATCAGTCACTGCATAGGATACATTTCTACCGCGGCCGCCATCCAGATTCTCCTCCTCTTTGAGATAGCCTTCCTCCGCACATGCATGAATCAGCTGATTGGTTTTACCGAGCGATACCCCAAGCGCCTCTGATACATCTCGCTGTGTGACATCACGACTTTCCAGAAGCATTCGCAAAATAATGATATATTCATCCATAGCGCCGACCTTTCTGTTCAATAAATCAAAATTATAGATTATTATGAACATAATAGCATGAGAATGCTTCGTCGTAAAGCATTCTCAATGCTCATACACATAAAAATCCCCTGTCCAGAACAGACAGGGGAAAATTTCAAAAAATAATAGAAATAAATAATGTGATGCCATGCTTACACCTTACGTTTACGGCTCCGAAACCTCAAAAATGATATCGCCGTAGCTTGGGAACGGCCAGAGGTTTTTATCAATCACCGTCTCGAGCAGATCCGAAGGTGAACGCAGTGCCCGCATATCGGGAACAATCACATCGTGATAGAAATGCGCTCTCTGTTCCGCATCCTTAATCCTGATGCCCTCCTCGACATGATCATAGAGGATGGTTCTGGCATCCTTCATATCGCGGAGCAGCTTGGAGGACTTGACCAGAAGCTCGGTCTGCACGGTGACATCCGCCTCACTGCACGCCTCGCGCACCTTATTGATAGAGTCCGCAAGACGGGTGTTGTAATGGATAACCGCCGGGATGATCTGTTTGCCGGTGATATTGATCATCGCACGTGCTTCAATATTGATGACCTTGGCATACTGCTCATACTCAACCTGCGTCCGGCTCTCAAGCTCGGTCCGTGTATAGATGCCAAAGGTTTCAAACAGCTTGACCGCCTTTTCCGTCGTGAGAGATGGAATCGCATCCACCATAGATGGAAGGTTGGGCAGTCCTCTGCGCTTGGCTTCCTCCACCCACTCCGGCGCATAGCCGTTACCATTAAAGATAATGCGCTGATGCTCTGTCAGCAGCTCCTTAATAAGATCATGAACTGCAAGATTAAAGTTCTCCGCCTTTTCCAGCCGGTCTGCCGCTTCCTTAAACTGCTCCGCCACAATCGTATTTAAAATAATGTTGGCACTTGCAATCGAGTCCTGCGAACCGACCATACGAAACTCAAACTTATTGCCGGTAAAAGCAAAGGGAGACGTTCTGTTACGGTCCGTCACGTCAGCGTAAAGGTTTGGCAATGTGTTGACACCGGTATTCAGACTTCGTCCCTGCTTGGAGCTTGTGGCATAGCCCGTGCCGATCAGCTGATCCACCACATCCTGCAGCTGTGTGCCGATAAAGCAGGAAACAATGGCTGGTGGTGCTTCATCCGCGCCAAGACGATGTTCATTTCCAACATCTGCCGCACTTAAACGAAGCAGGTCCGCGTGCTTGTCCACCGCTGCCAGGATGCAGGCAAGTACAAGAAGAAACTGAACATTTTCATGTGGCGTATCCCCCGGATTGGTGAGGTTGATGCCATCATCTGTCGTCAGTGACCAGTTGTTATGCTTACCAGAGCCATTGATTCCCTCAAATGGCTTCTCGTGCAGG
>DJXY01000045.1:8860-9099 GCA_002449915.1 Oribacterium sp. UBA6992 | reverse complement strand
TAAGGAGGATGTTATCCGTCATCTTTTCCTGCTCCGGCCAGTCCTTGATATTCGGGCCAAAGCGCAGCGGCTTTTCCTCCTCCGGCTTGCCAAAGCCGTTGTATACTCTGTTTTTATATGCCTTATCATCAAACTGGTACTCCGGAACATCGCCCCAGCAGTCCAGTGTTTCCGCAGAAGTGAGCTTGCCTCCATTTGCAGCGGTTGCAGCAATGGAGCGTGCATCCATCAGAGCCACG
>DJXY01000045.1:0-8779 GCA_002449915.1 Oribacterium sp. UBA6992 | reverse complement strand
GCAGACATCTGTCCATTGCCCGGCTTGGAGCCCTCACGATTTGGGAAGTTCCGGGTCGTATGACGGATGGACAGCGCATTGTTTGCCGGCGTATCGCCCGCGCCGAAGCAAGGTCCGCAGAATGCCGTCTTGATGATGGCACCTGCATCCATCAGATCTGCAAGCAGACCCTTCCGGTCAAGGTCTGTGTATACCGGAAGCGAAGACGGATATACGGAAAGATAGAACTCATCGTTGCCGCAGCTCTTTCCCTTAAGAGCGTGTGCTGCTTCCACTACATTGGTATAGTTACCGCCTGCGCAGCCGGCAATGATCCCCTGCTGTACCTGGAGCTTACCATCCGATGTAATCTTATCCAGCAATGTGAAATGTGCTCTGCCTTCCGCAACCTTCTCTGCGGCAAGCTCGGTTTCACGTAAAATATCCTCAAGGTTAGCATACAGCTCATCGATCTCATACGCATTGGACGGATGGAACGGAAGCGCAATCATCGGCTTTATCGAGGACAGATCCACATAGACGCATCCATCATAGTATGCTACATCTGCCGGATTAAGCTCGGTATACTGATCTGCTCTATGATGCTTATCGAGGAACGCTCTGGTATCTGCATCGGTTCTCCAGATTGAGGACAGGCAGGTGGTCTCGGTTGTCATAACATCCACGCCATTACGGTAGTCTGTAGTCATCGAGGCAACGCCCGGTCCCACAAATTCCATAACCTTGTTCTTAACATAGCCGCACTTATATACTGCGCGAATGATTGCCAGTGCCACATCCTGCGGTCCTACAAACGGCTGTGGCCTGCCGGTAAGGTAAATAGCAATAACACCGGGATATGCAACATCATAGGTCTGGTTCAAAAGCTGCTTGGAGAGCTCACCGCCGCCCTCACCGATCGCCATGGTTCCCAGGGCACCATAACGCGTATGTGAGTCAGATCCCAGAATCATCTTGCCGCAGCCTGCATACATTTCTCTCATAAACTGGTGAATGACTGCAACATGAGGAGGTACGTAAATGCCACCATATTTTTTAGCTGCAGATAAGCCAAACAGGTGATCATCATCATTGATGGTACCGCCAACCGCGCAAAGTGAATTGTGGCAGCAGGTCAGCACATATGGAAGCGGAAACTTCTCCATGCCGGATGCTCTTGCTGTCTGAATGATGCCAACATAGGTAATATCATGGGACGCCATGGCATCAAACCGAAGCTTGAGCTGATCCATGGAAGTGTTGGTATTATGTGCCTTCATAATGCCATAGGCAATCGTGCCCTTTTTTGCCTCCATCTTATCCGGATCCTTCCCTGTCAGCTGACGCACTTTTGCGGCTTCATTTTCCGGCACAACCTCCTGTCCGTGCACCAGATATACGCCGCCATCATATAACTTGACCATTTTTACCCCTCCTGTAATAAAATTGCGAGCAGTGTACTGCTCTTTGTACAATCCTTATACTTAGATTCTATTACTTTCACGAAATATAGTAAAATACTTGTATAGTTATAGTATTAATAGGATAATACTATAGATATTATGTATATATATCTATGTATATTATAGATAATTTCTATTAATATAGAGCAAGCTTTATGGCTTTAGCAGCAGCATCAAAAAACCCCATACTGTCGCCCGTAGCTTCTGCCGGCAACAATATGAGGTTTCTATATTGTAAAGTAAGGTGAATGCTTCTCTTCCTCAGTATATACTCATACATGCCGTGTAAAGGTGTCTTTCATAAGATCAATGAAATATCGATCTGCGCGGTCAAGGTACGTACCTTCTTTATAGACAGCATTCACATCCCAGAACTCGGGTCTCTCATCAAAATAATAACAATGGAATTTTTCCCTGCCGCCCAGTGCTTCCACCGCTCTTTCCGGCACAATCGTAATTCCCAGTCCTGACTTGGCAAGCTGCGCCGCAGACATACAGCTGGCGAGCTCCATAACCTCCTTCGGGTTAATATTGGCCTGTTGAAACAGCCGGTCTGTAGCTTTACGGATATATCTGCCCTTCTGCATCATGATATAAGGCAGATCTCCCGTGCATGACAGCTTAACCACCGGCAGGTCTCTACCCATAAATGCACCGCCTTCATCCTTAGAAACCAGCATATCCTCCTTAATCATATGGTCTCCTGCTACAAGCAGGATCTGCTCCTGATAGATCAGCTCCGTATGTAATCCGGCAGGCAGTCCTTCCCGCCCACCCGGGAGGATTGCGAATGTGATCCGGTCATTCAGCAGGCTCTCGATGATCTCATCTGACTTAGACTCCATTAATCGGATCTCTGTCCTTGGAAACGATTCCTGGAAACGTCCTGCCACCTTAGGCAGCATATATCCTGCCCGTTCCGTAGGGATTCCTATTTTGATTTCTCCCTGCTCTCCGGAGCCGATATCCAACAGCTCACTGCGCAGATTATCCCGCATTTTAAGTATTTTCCGAGCTGTTTCCACATACTTCTCTCCCGCATACGTAAGAGTAATCGGATTTGTTTTTCTGTCAAACAGCCGGACTCCCACATCCTGCTCTACCTTGGACAAAATATAAGATAAGGATGGCTGGGAAATGTACAGCTTTTTGGCTGCTGCGGTGACACTCTTGCAGTCTGCAACCGCGGTAACATAGGTGAGCTCACGGAAATCCATAGACATTCTCCTGTTCTTTCTCCTGTTCTTAATGCCTTGTAGTTTGATCATAATGGATCCAGCATTAACAGGCAACATACAATTGCCTCTCGACGTGATTTTAGGTTAAAGCATACCAAAGGATTTCATCAGAAACAGCCAGAAGGTAAGTGAAAATGCACTGAAAAGCGTGGTAAGCATCACAACACTCGATGAAAGCACCCCATCATGATGCATATTTTTAGCCATGACATAGCAGCTTACCGTGGTGGCAGAACCCAGCATGACAAGGATCGCTACCAGCTTTTCTTCCCGATATCCAAGCCGGATGGCAATCGGCAAAAATATAAGATTAAATCCAAAAAGCTTCAGGAAGCTCGCGGCCAATGCCGGCTTCAGCTTACCAGATGCCTTTTTAAAATCAAAGCTTGCCCCCATTGCCATGAGTCCCAGCGGTGTAGCCGTCGCACCGACGCTGGCACAGGTCTTAGTCAAAATAAGCGGTCGCGGCAGCTTAAGTAAGGACCAGCCTAGTCCGATGAGGATTCCAATCAGGATCGGATTGGTAACAATACCTCGGAGCGTATGCAACAGGGTTTCACGATCGAGCCCCTGCTGCTCCGGATCTGTAAGAGACAATGCAACTACCGCCACTACATTATAAAGAGGCACCGCCCCGATAATCATAAGAGGCGCCATGGCAGAGCTGCCATAGATATTTTCAATAAATGCCAGTCCCAGCAGCGCTGCGCTGCTCCGGTAAGATGCCTGAATCAGCTCTCCACGCTCTGCCTTGTCAGGAAACAGAAGCGAAATGAATGCAGCCAGCAATACACTGATTAAGGTCGCGCAAAAGCAGAACAGTACAAATCCGCTATCCCAGGCGGCATAAATATCTACGCCCGCCAGCTGATTATATAAGGTTACCGGCAGAGATACGCGGAACACAAACGTATTGAGCTTAGCTGCGAGGACATCATCCATCCAGCCGATCCGGTTTAAAAAATACCCCAGGACCATGAGCATAAAAATCGGCATTGTGGCATTTAGACTGAATATCAGATTTTCCATTTACACATTTTCCTCCAGCATATCTCGATGAACTATGACATGGTCATGGTTTTATTATATACCATGAATCCGAGATGCAAAGTACCTGTTCGGAATCCCTGCTTCTTAAGGATTCTAAGGCAGATTAAAGTATCAAAAATACACATCTACCTTATTCAGCTGCATCAGAAATACCCTTTTCATATACAAAGATCATTTGATATCTTGACCTGACATGATAAAATAGGAACATATTGTGAGGTGAAGATCATGACCACTCGTGAATTACTATATGTCAAAACTGTCGCGGATGCTAAAAATATATCTCGTGCCGCGCGGAAGCTGTTTGTAGCGCAGCCGTCTCTCTCCCAGTCTCTGCAGCGCATCGAGGACAATGTAGGTACCAAGCTTTTTGTCAGGAGCCCCAATGGTTTAAGGCTGACGTATGCCGGTGAAAAATATTATCAGATGGCCTGCCAGGTGCTTAAAATCTTTGATGATTTTGAAGCAGAGGTCGCCGACCTCAACGATCTTAAGGCGGGACATATCTATTTTGGCATAACCAATCATCTCGGATCCTTTCTGCTGCCAAAAGTGCTTCCGGTATTTCAGAAGGAGTGTCCAAATATTGATATCGATATCTATGAAGGGTCCACGGATGATCAGGAAGCAAATCTACTCTCCGGAGACCTTGACTTCTCGATTATGCATGCTCCTGTTGCCGATGCGCAGCCAAATCCCTCTCTGAATTATGAGATCCTTGCAAACCATCCATTCATCATCGCGGTTTCTTCCAACAGTCCTTTGATCCGCAAGGCAGTAGTTACGGAGGGCTACCAGCATCCGGTTCTGGATCTGAAATATCTGCAGAACGAACCACTGCTTACTCTCCATAAAGGGCAGCGCATCCGGCATGTGACGGATTTTGCTCTGCGACAGGCGCATATTACTCCGGAGATCCGGCTGACCTCAAGAAACTATGATACACTGCTGCGGCTTGCCGCTTCCGGTTACGGGTATACGATGGTTCCCTCCGATTATGTAAGGAAGCGGCACTTTGACGAATCTCCTTATTATCTTTCCATCGACAGGAAATACGGGGCTTACTGGAGTCTTTGCATTACAACCCTTAAGGATTCCTTCCAGTCCAAGGCAGATCAGCATATGATCGAGCTGCTGCGTAAAAATTTCAAAGAGGCTTAAACACAAAGACAAATTCGATATAACAGTCTGTCAGGCATCAAAATCAAATTTCATATAGACACTTATAAAATATAAGACATAAAAAAACAGCAGGATCGGCATATGTTAAAGCCTCTCCTGCTGCTTTTGTTATAGCCTGAGCTCCAGCATGCGTATAAGCAGTATACATATAATACTTAAACAGCGCTACAGACTCACGCAATACTAAGCGGTATATTTTTATCTAAACTCAATACAGCGGATACGCTGACAGATTTCTCACCACTCCAAATGCTATAAGCAAAACTCCCACCATAATAAGCAGTCCTCTCTCCCATGGTCGAGGTACAACAAAGCCTGTTTTCAGGAATCGAATGTAAATATCCCCTATAACCACGCACAGTGCAGGGAGCAGAATCAACAGTACCGGATTATACCAGAATGCCCGCCGGAGCTCTCCTCTTAAAAGAGCCAGGAACATATGCGTAGCACCGCATCCGGGACAGTTCCATCCGGTAATACGATGAAAGAAGCAAATATCAATATGCAGACAATAAGAAAGAGAAAGAAAAAAGGCTACAATCATCCATAAAATGATATTTCGCGCAAGACGACCTTTCAAGCCCGGATCCCTTTGATCCATCCTGCTCATCTGATCTATACGATTTATACTGTTCATATCCGTCTATCGACATCAGTCCTTCGGTCTCATATAAAAACGACCGGCAATTTCCGTAGACCGTATGGAATTAATAAAGGCATGGGGATCAATTTCTTTGACCGTCTGAATCACCTTGTGCGTATCACTTGCCGATACCACAGAGTAAACCACCTTGTGCTTCTGATGCTTAAACGATCCCTCCGCATCCATGATGGAAGCACCGTGATGACATACATCGTGGATCGCTGCTGCTACCTCCTGTGATTTGTCCGTTATAATAAATAAGGTCTGCCTCTGATAGTTCCGGTACGCAGTATGCAGCATCTGCGTGGAAACATACTGAAATATGATAGAATACAATGCCTTATCCCAGCCAAACAGGATACCTGCACTACCGAGGATCAGGACATTAAGTCCCAGAATCAGGTTCCAGGTTTCCATACCCTTTTTCTGTGATAAATAGATGGCAATAAAGTCTGTTCCACCGGAGGTCGCATCTACCATAAGACAGAGGCTGATGACCAGTCCGTTAATAAGACCGCCGAAGATCGAAATCAGCAGTGTGTCATACGTCACAACCATCGCCGGTAACAGATCCGTAAAAAAACCAGTAAGCAGAATCATAATCAGCGAAAACAATGTAAATTTTTTTCCGATAAATCTAAAGCCAATATAAACAGGAATTGCATTCAACACGATATTGACCACAGAATACGGGATCGCATGATGGAAATAAAGCTGACTGACTCTCTGAATCAGAACGGTAAGTCCGGTTGCTCCGCCCGGATACAATCCTCCTGCACGAACAAATGTGCGAATGTTGACAGCCATCAGAAAGGCCGCAAAAATAACCACGATCAATCGCTTCAGATCCTGCTTCGGTTCAAACTTCATTCCATTCACCCTGTCTACATTAGTATTTCTGAGATGCCATAGATTTCCTCTGCATTTCAGACATGTATGTCTGTAATATCACGTATCCGGACTTTACGCAATAGAAATCAGATGATATATCCGAATTGATTTTTATGATCCAAATGGATCTTTCTCCGATACCTGACGGATCGCTTCCCATATTTCCTTACTCGCGGATCACTACAAATCCATCCGCATCCTGCTGCCCGATCTCTTTACCGGTATCGTCCCGTACCACTTCCTGATATACATAATATTTCTCCGGATGCTCCAGCAGTTCTCTGGCTCTTGTTTCCGGGTAAAGCCCTCTCTCATTCTCTAAAACTGCCTTGAGCTTCTTGACTCCATTTTCTTTCTGTCCCGTACGTAGATAGTACTCGGCAAGCTCCAGTGCAATTTCCTTTTTATGAATCAGATTGGTGGAGAGCTTCTCCTCTTCCTCCAGGTATGCAATATCTGTATTTTCATCACCCTTGGCAGCCGCAATACGTGCTTCCTGCAGCCGTATTACCTGACCGAGATTATCTGCTAGCATCTTGGCTCTTTTTTCTGCGACTTCTTTAATACGATATAAGTCTTCAATCTGAAATGACGCCGCTTCAAAGTCCTTACGCAGAATTTGCAGATTGGCTTTTTGATTGACGATCAATGCCGTTGTTGTAAGCGCATGAATCCTTAACTCCTGAGGTTTCAGGTCTTTAATCGCATCCATGGCACCGTCAAAGTCTCCGAGAGCCTCTCTGGCAAAGGATATATTATTCTGTCCATGAGCATACTCCGCGAGATTGTGCGGGATCCCGGCATTTAAGGCTTCAAAATGCTCCAGAAATTCCTGAGGCTTACAATCCTTATAGAGCTCTGCCTGCAGTTCCTTTAACTTACGTGTAGCATACACCGAAGCTATTACCCGGAACAAAATAACTCCGGCAAAAATCCATAGTGCAAAAATAAAAACATTCGTCGGATGCTCTGTTGATAATAGTTCACCATGCAGGTAGAACCAGGCCGCTATACCACCGAGAACTCCCCCCAGTATCATAATCAGATTACTGACTTTTTTAAAATAAACGATCATTAAAAACTCCCGTTATACAAAGGAAGCGCCACCCAAGACGGACAGCGCTTCCCGGTTTAATCTACCGTATATTCAGTTGTAAAAGTTTGTCTCCAGAACGTCTTACAGCATGAAGGAGAAGACGAAGGATGCAATGATCAGGACGATACCGCCGCCCAGACGGGATGAAAGCTGAGAGTAAGCAATGAGATCCATACGATCTGCAGCGCCGAGGCAAGCCAGGTCACCGTTACCACCACGGTTAGCCATGCAAAGACCAGCAGTGATAGCAGAATCGATCGGATAGAAGCCTACCAGATAACCAACACCAGCAGAACCAATAATAGCACCGATAACGATCATGAGAGCCATGATGATGTTGGAAGGAGCAACTGCTTTGAACAGCTCGCCAAGGTTAAAGTCTGCGCCCATGCCGACCATGATGATGATACCCAGCTGACCGGAGAAGAAGGACTGCAGTCTCTTGGCACCTGCTCTTACTCTTGCAGGGACCAGACCTGTAGCTGCAAGGATAACAACAAAGATAATCATGTAAGCATACTTATGGATCGGTGCTCCTGCAATCTTAGGCAGAATGACAGAGCTCATAAGGATACCAACAGAGAAGCATGCAAAGGCAAGGAGCAGTGCTCCGGAAAGATCGGTATTATCTGTTTTGATCTTCTCATCATCTCTTGCAAGCTCTTCTGCGCCACGGATCAGAGTCTTCTTATCACCGGTAAGAGATGGAACCTTCTCACCAAGAGCATTGAGTGCTGCAGAAGCAATAATACAGAAAATATTGGCAATTGTCAGTACGATGATAGCAAAGGAATAGTAGTTTGCTGCCGCATCTCCTGTAACCTGCTCATAGATCTGTGAAAGAGGTACTGCACCGGCACCATTACCGCCACCCATGATCGGAAGTGTATACTTGATCAGTGTGTCAGAGAATGGAATGCCAAAGATGGCACCGGTAATTCCACCAAGAATCGTAGCTGCCAGCAAGCCACCGAGGATTGCCGGGATATAACCTGCAAACGAACGAAGCAGAATATCACGATCCAGAGAAAGAACCGAACCGATAATCAGCATGATGATAAACATCTCAAGGAAGTTTGCATCATCTGAAATAAAGCTGTTGATTGCATCAAGTCCTGCCTCTGGTACAAGGTTGAACTGCTTGAGGACTGCAACACCAAAGAATGTAGCAAGAAGTCCGCCGCCGATGTAAGTGTTCCAGATCGGTACTCTCTCGCCAATCTCATTAAAGATTACT
>DJXY01000145.1 GCA_002449915.1 Oribacterium sp. UBA6992 | reverse complement strand
CGGAAAGAGAATCTCCATTCCCGACACCAGAGGAATCATAGATGCTATCCTTAACGGTGACATCAAGAAGGCTCCTACCAAGAAGATCCCTTACTTTGATTTTGAAGTACCTACAGAGCTTCCCGGAGTATCAACAGAGATCCTTGATCCCAGAGATACATATGCTGATCCTTCACAGTGGGATGAGAAGGCAAAGGATCTTGCGGCGAGATTCATCAAGAACTTTGCAAAATATGAGGGCAACGAAGCGGGTAAGGCTCTGGTCTCCGCAGGTCCGCAGCTCTGATCGACAATCGGACTTATACAGTGTGCGGCACAGGAGAATTGATTATAATCAGATTAAACCAGAGTGAGCAGAACGCCGGAAGAAACAGTTACTTTAACGGTTAAGACCAGAGGAGGAAGAACCAATGAAAGGATTTATGAAGGAATTTAAGGCGTTTATTTCGCGCGGCAATGTCATGGATATGGCAGTCGGCATTATCATCGGCAGTGCTTTTACCGCAATTGTAAACGCGCTGGTGAACAACATCATTATGCCGCTGATTTCTGTGATAACCGGCGGCATCAGCTTTGATCAGTGGAATATTACGATGGGTGCGGGAAAGGATGCACCGGTACTTGGACTTGGCGCATTTATCGCTGCCGTGATCAATTTCCTGCTCATTGCGCTGGTGCTGTTCATGGTTATCAAAACGATCAACAAGATGCATGAGGGTGCCGACAGACTTGTCGGAAAACAGAAGGAAGAGGAAAAGCCGGTCACGAAGATCTGCCCGTACTGCAAGTCTGAGATTCCGCTTGAGGCTACAAGATGTCCGCACTGCACCTCTCAGCTTGACAAAGAGGAAGCATAAAGAAGTATACGGAGGGGAGTACTGGAGGTGAGAAGGATCTGTTTTTGTACGAAACAGTCGTCGAAAATAGTAAAAACGCATAATAAAATATAAAAGATAAGGCAATCCTTTGAACAACTTGCCATATCATGCGTGATGAACTATAATGTGATTGTTGGCTGTTGGCTGTTGGCTGTTGGCTGTTGGCTGTTGGCTGTGCGCGGCACGCAGCTGTCCGCAGGAGGCATTGGTACACAGGCTGTCCGTGCAAGGTATCGGTGCAGAGATAACAGCATCAACACTGGCATCAGGATATCTTTGCAGAGATGGAGGATATCCTTACAAAGACAGGAATTGGGGGATTTGAACGATTGAGAAAGAAATATATTATGGCTTTGTTATGTCTGACGATTGGCGCGGGGCTTGCCGCAGGGTGCGGGAGGGCGGAAACTGTTGATGACTCGGTAGCACTGGTCACCGCTACGCCATCACCGACCGGCACTCCGACGGTTACGCCTTCCGCGACACCGACTTCGACGCCTGAGGAGACTCCGACGGAAGCTCCGAAGGCGGAGAGTACACTTCCGGAAGGGCAGATGTACAGTTACCTGACCGGAGAACCGATAGATACTGCCGCAGGATCCAGAAGACCGATAGCGATCATGATCAACAACCTGCAGCCTGCGGTTCCGCAATCCGGCATCAATCAGGCGGACCTCTTGTATGAAATTGAAGTAGAGGGAAATATCACACGTCTGATGGCAGTGTTCCAGGATCCTTCCAATATCGGGAAGATCGGACCTGTGAGAAGTGCGCGCCCGTATTTTGTATATTTTGCGATGGATAACGAGGCGGTTTATTCCCATTATGGGTGGAGCCAGCAGGCACAGGATCTGATCACTTCTCAGAACATGGAGGACATCAATGGAATGACTGCGGGCGGGTTTTACCGCTCGGAGGATCGTAAGGCACCTCACAATGTTTATGTCGCGGGATCCTCTCTGACAGGTGACGCAGACAGCCTTGGCTATAACAGGGCTTACCCCGAGGGCTATGCGCCGAATCTTGCATTTAATACCACGGATACGGACATCAGCGGAGAGGTGGCGAATACCGTTCACATTCCGTTCAAGTACGATGATCCTTATTTTGTGTTCAATACAGAGGACCGGCAGTACTACCGGTATGAGTACGGCTCGGAGCACATAGATCAGGAGACGGGTGAGCAGCTGAAGTTCAAGAACATCATCGTACAGTATGTCAGTCAGTGGCATCTGGACGATAATGTGCATCTCGATATGAATCTGTTCACCTCAGGGACAGGTGTATTTTTCACGGATGGAAAAGCCATTCCGATTACATGGGAGAAAGCCGATCAGAATGACAATACGGAATATTTTGACAGCAGCGGCAATAAGATCACGCTGAATCCCGGCAAGACCATGTTTGAGATTTGTTCGGATAAGAATTCAGCCAGCTGGTCCTGATCCGGCCGGAGCAGAAGGCCTCATCCGCTCACACAAGGTGTGAAGCGGTGGGGCGAATGCCGCGACAAACCTGATGATGGTATCTTTGCGCGCAAGTCCGGTTTGCCATTTGAAAAATCTATGGCAGGTATGCCTTCCGGTTGACAACCTTTGGAACGATTTATAGAATAGAAGCTGAATGGAAATGCCTGCAGGAGCAGCGGGGATCTTCAGGATGGCAGCCTTGTTATCTGACCGTTGCGGCCGGCAGAAGATCTGTGAGAAACAGGTCTTTTTTTATTTACGCGAACAGTG
>DJXY01000203.1 GCA_002449915.1 Oribacterium sp. UBA6992 | reverse complement strand
CTGTTTCCGTGCAATGAGTGCGCCAAGGCATTGATCCAGGCGGGGATCCGGACCTTGATTTACCGTTCGGACAAGTATGCGGATACGCCAAGCACCAAGGCTTCCAAGCGAATGCTGGATGCGGCAGGTGTCCGTTATTATCAGTATCAGCCAAGCGGCAGAAAAATCGAGCTTGAGCTGTAGGCTAAGAGAGGGCACAGTGCAATGTTTATAAAAGGAGAAACCAAGGCGGCAAGAGACCGGCGCGTGCAGGAAATTGTAAAACGTCTGGATGCACACTATGGCAGTCATCCGCCGATTTTTCTTAAAAATGAAAACCCCTGGCAGCTTTTGTTTGCCACCATCCTTTCCGCGCAGTGTACGGATGCGAGAGTCAATATGGTAACAGAATCATTATACCGGAAATATACCTGCCTTGAGGACTTTGCCAAAGTCGATATCAAGGAACTCGAGCAGGATATCAAACCCACCGGCTTTTACCATAATAAGGCAAAAAATATCAAGGCATGTGCAGCGGCGCTTCTGGAGCGGTATGGTGGCGTAGTGCCGGATGATATTGAAGCACTTACCAGACTCCCCGGAGTCGGACGTAAGACAGGTAACCTGATTCTGGGAAATGTATATCATAAACCATCCATTGTGGTGGATACGCATGTAAAACGGGTGTCCAACCGTCTGGGGCTTGCAGATTCTGCGGATCCGACCAAAACGGAATATCAGCTGATGGAGGTGTTGCCGGAGGATGTGTGGATTCGCTGGAATACCCACATCATTTCCCTTGGGCGCGCCATCTGTCACTCGCAGAACCCGGAGTGCAGTGTATGTTATCTGAGAGATTTGTGCCCATCCCGTGACGGAAATGACCCGGAGACCTGGAGACCGGCATCGGAACGGAAAAAAAGAGGAGTCACGTATGACGGATTGTGATATGTGCAGCAACTTCAGCTATGATGAAGATCTGGACGAGTGGTGCTGCGAGGCGGATATGGATGAGGATGATATGGCGATGCTCTGGAATCATCCGCATGCGCATTGTCCGTTCTGGCATTCCGCGGATGAGTACCGGACAGTGAAGCATCAGTCAATAGGGCATCTGCCGGGATACAGCGACGCAGGACA
This sequence comes from Oribacterium sp. UBA6992, assembly GCA_002449915.1. GTDB lineage: Bacteria > Bacillota > Clostridia > Lachnospirales > Lachnospiraceae > Oribacterium. Next base: position 12,554 of record DJXY01000203.1, on the reverse strand, counting down.
TTTTACAGCACCGCATACAGATTTTGACGATGACTATGATGGTGAAGCGTAGGAAGTGAAAAACGAAATAAAAGTCTTCACAAAATAAAATAATAAAGTGAGTGAAGTATGACGGAGCCAGCCGGATTTCCTGTTAAAATCCGGCTTGACAATTTCTGAACATATGATAATATACTCATATGAACAGAGATTCATTATAAAAAAGAGGTACGACATGTCAGAATTTATGGATGAACAAAAATTTAATCATCTGATTCAAAATGTATCTGAGGATGAACTCTGTGATCTTGCGGAGCTGTTTAAGGTTTTTGGAGACTCTACACGAATCAAGATCCTTTATGATCTGTTTCAAGGGGCAAAAAACGTAACAGAAATCTGCGAGGATCTTGAGATGAACCAGTCGGCGATTTCTCATCAGCTTAAGATCCTTAAAACCTCCAAGCTGATTTCCTCACGGAGAGAGGGAAAGGCGATCTATTACATGCTTGCGGATGATCATGTCAAAACCATCATTGCCATGGGTAAGGACCACATTGAGGAGTAAGATCCGACTCATCGATGATGTGATGTGAAAGAAGGCAAGTGCTTTCATTGCTGTTTTACTGCCAGATCAAGGCAGAGAAATGGAGAGCTTTATGAAAAAGAAGTTTAAGTGCGACATTGACTGTGCTAACTGTGCTGCCAAGGTGGAGGATGCCATCAAAAAGCTGGATGGCGTAAATGATGCCAAGGTGAACTTCATGATGCAGAAATTTACGTTGGATGCCGATGATGCACGTTTTGATGAGATTTTAAAGCTTGCAGTGGAAACCGGCAGAAAGATCGAGCCGGACTTCTCCGTAGAAGTCTGAGCTGCAGCATCTTACCTGCTCTATGTATATTGCGGCGCGGAATCCCTGAAAGGAGCCGCGCCTTTTATCTATCGCTATATATAAAAAGGAGATACCTATGACGCCTAAGCTCAAACAAGAACTCCGGAAGATCCTTACAGGCATCGGAATTTTCTTTGTACTGCTGATTCTTGATAAAACTGGTGCGGTTCCAGTCGTTTTTCACAACCGCCTGTTAAGCTTTTTATTGTATCTGATTCCCTATTTTATCTGTGGATACCCGGTTGTTCGCAAGGCGCTGCTTGGGATCAAAAACCATCAGCCGATGGATGAGTCGCTACTTATGGTGATTGCGACCATAGGCGCATTTGCGACAGGTGAAAACTCCGAGGCCTGTGCGGTCATGGCGTTTTATCAGGTGGGCGAATGGTTTCAGAGCTATGCTGTCGGTAAGTCCAGGAAAAATATCGCAGATCTTATGGATATCGTCCCGGAGGAGGCCAATGTCGAGCGGGCAGATGGCACCGTGGAAACGATAGACCCGGATGAGGTCTCTGTAGGCGATGTCCTGGTGATAAAAGCGGGAGAAAAGATCCCTGTGGACGGCGAGGTGCTGTCCGGTGAATCCATGGTCAATACCGCAGCATTAACCGGTGAGTCTGTGCCACGTTCGGTACATCCAGGAGAGCAGGTGATTTCCGGCTGTATCAATGGCGAGGGACTGCTCCGGGTTAAGGCAAGTAAGGAATTTGAGGATTCTACAGTTTCCAAGATTCTGGAGCTTGTGGAAAACGCATCGGAAAAAAAGTCCAGAACCGAAAACTTCATTACACGATTTGCGAGAGTGTATACACCGATCGTTGTTTACGCGGCAGTCGCGCTCGCCATCATTCCCTCGATCCTTACAAGAGATCCTGCGACGTGGATTTACCGCGCCTGCACGTTTCGCGTGGTATCTTGCCCCTGTGCGCTTGTGATCTCCGTACCGCTTGCGTTTTTTGGAGGGATTGGGGCCGGCAGCAGAAATGGAGTGCTGGTCAAGGGATCCAATTATCTTGAGCTTCTGGCACGGCTGGATACCATGGTTTCCGATAAAACCGGGACGCTGACAGAGGGAAATTTCAAGGTTTCAGAGATTTTGCCGGCGGAGGGTGTGGATCCGACAGAGCTTCTCCGGATAGCAGCGCTCGCCGAGGGCATGAGTACTCACCCGATTGCGGTTTCCATCCGTGAGGCACTGTCTGCTGCATCAGACTTTGAGGTAAATACCCGTCTTGTGACGGAAACGGAGAATGTCTCCGGGCAGGGTCTGATCGCCAGAGCCCAGGGAAAAGCGGTGTATGTAGGAAATGCAGGTCTCATGACAGCGCACAGTATCAGCTTCCATAAGGCACAGGACCCGGCGGCGACGGTTGTTTATGTTGCCGAGGAGCAGCGGTATCTGGGCGCGATTCTGATTAAGGATCAGCTTAAACCAGAAGCAAAGGAAGCCATCCGGGAAATGAAGGCAGAAGGCGTCCGGAATATCGTCATGCTGACCGGTGACCGGCAGTCCGTCGGAGATGCTGTAGGTAAGGAGCTTGGGCTTGATACGGTTTATGCAGAGCTTCTGCCGCAGGATAAGGTCAGCAAGGTAGAGGAGCTTCTCAAAGGGTTGGATCAGCGCGGACATCAGCAGGGTAAGGCAGAGCTTGCCTTTGTAGGAGATGGCATCAATGATGCTCCGGTGCTTGCAAGAGCGGATGTCGGTATCGCCATGGGCTCTATGGGTTCGGATGCAGCGATTGAGGCGGCAGATGTGGTTATCATGGATGATGACCTCCGGAGGATCCCTCTTGCGATCCGGATTGCACGTAGGACAGTGGGGATTTCCACACAGAACATCGTCTTTGCTCTTGTAGTAAAAATCCTGATTCTGATCCTTGGTGCGCTCGGTATTGCCAACATGTGGGCGGCTGTATTTGGAGATGTCGGGGTTGCGATGCTATGCATCCTTAACTCCATGCGACTCCTCCGGATTAAACGGAGCATCGGAGCTGATCAATGAGCGCCTGCATACTATCGGAGAGCGACAGGTCCGAGCGATACACCAGATTGATGTCAGACTGAATCTGCTTTGTCTCCCGGAGAGAGAGGTAGCATAGCTTCCGGCTGCCCAGGGGATTTGACAGCATGAGAGAAATACCGAAGCCCCGCTCAACAGCATCCATGATGCTGCGGGTATCACTCATCTCCATCGCAACCTTTGCCTCGGGGAGATAGCGTTTAAGAAATTCAGAGGCATGGAAGCCGGAGTGCGTCTGCGGATTCGTAAGCACAAAGGTTTGATCTTTAAGATGCTCCAGTGAAATCACGGGAAATGGGTAGGTATCCATTTCCTGTGATTTTTTTATAAGCGGAGAATTTTCCGGGACAAGCACGGACATATAGCTGGTTTCCACAGGAATGTAGTGGAATGCCGGCTTTTTTTCTGTATTGGATACCAAAGCAAGATCCAGCATCTGGTTTTCCAGCTGCATCATGAGATGCCGGCTGGTATCCAGCTGGAGGGTGATTTTTGTGTCCGGATGATCTCTGAAAAAGGAGGGCAGAACCTCATCCAGTAAAAAGTCACTCCGACCCATGCCGGAGCCGAAACGGATGTTCTGGCGCGCCCGGGCAGCTTGTCCTATAAGCCGCGTGGTAAGATCCTGGTCCAGATGCAGGATGATGCGACCGGTCTCAATATATTGTCTACCTGCATCGGTCGGCAGAAACTGATGCCCTTTTCGTATAAAAAGCTTAAGCCCCAGTTCCTCTTCGGTACGTTGCAGAAACCGGGTCAAAGCAGATTGTGTAATATACAACGACGCGGCAGCTCTTGAGATACTCTGCTGTTCCGATATTTTTACGATGTATTCATAATCACGGACATTCATTTCAGACCCCCTTCATTTTAATACAAATGCAACTCTCTTATACATATAGCATCTACTATTACATAATGTAAATTAATGATGATTAATATGAATTTGTGTAATGGATCCTTCCAGGGTATAGTAGCATTACATGGTGTAAATGAAAAGAGAAATCGGTCGTTGTCATCAGAAAATTACAAAGACGAAAATGAAAGAGGGAGATTACGATGGAACCGTATGTACATGAAATTTCATCAACCGCGCTCAAAATCCGCTGGATTTCCGTGCAATGCTATGAGATTGTTCTGCCCAACGGCAAGGTGATTGTGACAGATCCTTTTTACCTGGATCAGCGTCATTTTGATGGACTAAGGGATGAGGAGCTCAGCAAAAACCAGCAAATGGAAAAAAAGATTTATGCACAGACAGGGTTTGATCCGGAGCTGTTTACCGGAGCAGACTATATCCTCCTGAACCATGTCCATGGGGACCACTGTAATCTTGTAAGAAAGCTCTGGGATAAATTTTATGGCAGAGTTCTGGTACCTGCAGGAGCCGCGGAGGAGCTTGCAAGAGTTATGGACATACCGTATCCGGCGGTTTATCCGCTCTATCCGGGGAATACATATTATTTTGATGATTTCACACTTAAGGTATATCCGGGTGCTCATGACAATCGTGCATTCAGGGAAGGTAAGTTCCAAAGACCTTCCGACCCAAGAGTGCTGATTGATGGTACGGAAGGATTTGGAATCCCGGCACCGTGTCGTCTGGGACCGCTTGGTTCGATGTTTGATTTTAATTATTTGATTGAAACCCAAAATAATTTCAAAATTGATTTCCAGGCAGGGAGAGATTTTGAGGAACATGTGAGACATGTTGTAGAAGAAAAGCCCAATTTGATGCTCTGCCACAGGATCCGAATCTATGATGCAGCAAAATATGCCGGTATGATCGAGCAGATGGGAGCGCAGCTCTGTATGCCGCTGCATCATAACAATGCAAGAGCACGTGGAGAGGATTTGAATGCATATTTTCAGGAGGTAAACAAAGTCCTTAAGGCGGATGGCAGCACCGCAAGAGCCTTTAATCCGGAACCATATAAGTGGTATACCATCCAGACCTCTATTGTTGCTGATGAATAATAAAGCAGCGATTGCCGACAGGGTATAGAACGATAATTTTTGATCATTGGAAGATCACATTGAAATACATTAAAATTTCAGCATCTATAAAAAACAGATGCGTGAGAAATTTTCAAATCTCAAAAAAGGGGGACTGTCTATGAGTCAGTTAACAATTTGTCTTATCATTTTTGCCCTGACCGTGGTCGGCTATTGTGTCGGCATATGGTCGCTGGGCACGGTGTCCATTCTATCCTTGATGGCACTGTCTTTTACCGGCTGTCTTACTGTTGACGGCAAGGATACTGCACTTACTTATTTTGCCAATAGCAATGTGGTTATGATCGGATCCATGTGCGTGGTTGCCGCCGGGTTTAACCGCACACGATTCTGTCGGAGCCTGGCGGATCATATCTCTGCGATGGCGAAGGGAAGTCTAAATAAAATTATGCTGGGATACGTCATTATCGGCGTATTGCTTTCCCAGTTTATCCAGAGTCCGGTTGTTGTTTTTGGTATTGTAGCTCCGATGATGGCAGCGTCCGTAGAGGCAATGGGAATTAAAAATTCCAAGGTAATGTTTGGACTTGGTGTAGCGACGATTATTACGTGCTGCACATTACCGCTAGGAGCTGGAGCGACCGTAGCCGCTGAGCTTAATGGCTACATGGAGTCTTATGGTTACACGGATTATGTCATGGGTATTATGGATCCGATGAAGGGCAGACTTCCGCTCATGATTATTGCAACGATTTTCTGTGCACTGGTTATCCCAAAGTTCTGTAAGAATGAGCCATCTGTAGTGACTTCGGAGAACATTAAGGCACAGAACAAAAAAGAGGATCTTAATACAATTGCCGAGTGGGCAGGTATTGTTATTTTCTTTGGAGATGCGATTGCTCTGATGATTGCCGGTAAGCTGCATCTTGCCAACTGGCAGATTACGATGGCGGGTGCACTTCTGATGATTGCATTTGGCGTTCTGAAGCCTAAAGAGGCTGTGCAGTCTGTACCATGGAGCATGCTGCTTCTGATTGTTGGTGCACTGGGGCTCTCCGGAGCGCTGTCGGCAACCGGAGCCGGTAAGCTGATCGGAGGACATATTGCCAATCTGGTAACGGCGGTCGGAGGAAATTCGTACATTGTTGGACTTATCTTCTTCATCATCCCGTTCCTGATGACACAGGTGATGCAGAATCGTGGTACTATGTTGATCTTCCATCCGATCGCAATCGCCACCTGTGCATCTATTGGCGGTGATCCGAGAGGACTTATGATCCTGATCCAGGCGGCATGTCTAAGCGCATTTATGACGCCAATGGCAACTGCAGCAGTACCATATATCATGGATTACGGCGGATACAAGCAAAGCGATATGTTCCGTCAGTCATGGCTTTTGGCAATTATCTGTGCGGTTGTCTCGGTCGGCTGGATTATGACAGTATTTCCGATTTTGCCGTAGTGAGGATATTTCTGACAGGTAAGATGCATGGAGGAGAAAGATCATGATGGAAATACATACAATTGACCAGAGTTTTGTTGGAGCCAAAAGTATTTTTTATATCGAGGGTTCGGTGGTTGGCGAAGAAGGAAAGCATCGAATGATCAATCAAATGTTTGTGGAAGCGTATTTCCCGAAACAGCAGATGCATCCGTATCCGGTGATCATGTTTCATGGTGCCGGACAAACCAATGTCAATTGGCTGATAACGCCAGATGGCAGGATGGGATGGGCGGACTATTTTGTTTCCAAGGGCTATGCCGTTTATCTTTGTGAGCAGCCATCTCGTGGACGTTCCGCTTATTATCCGGAGGATAATGGACCAAGAATGTACCATTCTATCGAAGCGCTTCAGAATTTCATGGCGGATCATGGTTCTTGGCCACAAGCCAGACTGCATACGCAGTGGCCGGGAGCCGGTACGGTAGATCTCAAGGACGAAAGCGATCGGCAGTTTGTGGCATCCCAGGTGGAATATCTTGTTAGCAATAAGGACTCGCAGAAGCTTACAGTAGATTGTGCGCTTAAACTGCTTGAAAAAATCGGACCGGCGATCCTGCTGACGCACTCACAGGCAGGTCCCTTTGGCTGGCTTATTGCCGACCGGAAACCGGATCTTGTTAAGGCTGTGGTAGCGCTAGAACCGGGAGGACCGACGTTTTCAAGAAATCTCGACGTGGCCAAGGCAACCAATTATGGATTGGCAGATTGGTCCTTGCATTATGAGCCGGAGATAAAGGGACTTGAGGATTTTCACCTAAAACTGCTGAGGTCTGATACAGCAGAAAGAATTAGCGGATGGGTACTGGAGGAGCCTGCGCCGAAGCTGGTCAATCTGGCAGGGATACCTATCTGGCTGGTAACAAGTGAAGCTTCATATCATGCGCAATATGATTATCTTATGGATTACCTTTTGACCGAATGTGGAGTAGATCATCAATTTGTTCAGCTTGGAGAAGCCGGAATCCATGGCAACAGCCATATGATGATGCTGGAAAAGAATAATTTGGAAATCGCAGATTTGATTTTGAGCTGGCTGGATGGCATTCAATAAAAATAATATAGCCTCTGTGGAATAATTCGATGAATCCATATCATTGGCATCGGTATTCCACAGAGGCTATAATGCGTTTATAAGCACTGTGCTGTACAGGACCGGCGGTGACCATCAAGCCGGATTGCATTGGTTAGGACAATTTGGAAAGGAGAGCGGCAATGAAAATTACAAAGGTTGAACCGATTATGACAGGATGGCGCCGGATGTTCGTGAAGGTATATACCGATGAGGGAATCGTTGGTGTAGGTGAGGGAGGAAACTGGGGATTTCGTGAAGCGATGGCAGGAGCGATTCACCGTATGGAGGAGCCTTTACTTGGGCAGGATCCGCGTCGGATCGAGTATCTGGACAAGGAACTTTACAGCAGGTTCAAATTTGGCGGAACGACGATTGCATCTGCAATTTCAGCTATAGATATTGCACTTTGGGACATCAAAGGAAAATATTACAATATTCCGGTGTATGAGATGCTGGGCGGAGCAGTGCGTCAAAAGATCCGACTCTGGGGTGTGGTCAGTGGAAAAGATATTGCAGCATCTGTGGAGTGTGCAAGAAAACTGAAGGCAGAGGGATATACCTGTATCCGACTCAATCCAACTAATATAGCAGAGGCTCAGGGAATTGCCTATGCAGAGCGTGAAAAGGCGATGAGTCGGATGATTCATGAGGTCAGGGAAGCAGTCGGCGATGAAATAGATATCGGATGTGAAATTCATCGGTCTCTGCAGCCGCATGAAGCGATCCGTCTTATGCAGATGATTGAGGACTGTAATCTGCTGTTTTTTGAGGATCCGATCAATTATGAAAACTATGATGCGCTTCAGGCTGTCGCCAAAAAAACTAGAGTACCGATTGGTGTAGGAGAGAGGAGCTTCTGCATACAGGATGTGGAAATGCTGCTCAAGGAGAATAACATTACGTTTCTTCGTCCGGATGTTGCCGTCATGGGAGGCATTTCCGGATGCCGGAAAGCAGCTGGTATTGCGGAGGCGCATTATGTAAACGTCATTCCCCACATCGCTACCGGAAGCATCTGCGTTGCCGCATCCCTGCAGCTTGCTGCGGCGATTCCCAATTTTGAGGTCATGGAGATGTGTCCGGCACCAGGAGAGTGGGCTAAAATCCAGGAGGAAATTAAGACACCGTTTGTCATTGAAAATGGCTTTATGCAGCTTCCGGAAGGACCTGGTCTTGGAGTTGAGCTGAGAGAGGATATCCGGGAGACGGCGCCATATCACGAATGGACCTGGGATCTTAATTACAACGAATATAAATAAGCGGTAGTTCACAAGGTGAGGGATTCAGAATGTACAGACTGGACTATGTACTGATGCTGGCACAGGAAAAAAACATGACCAAGGCTGCCGAAAAGTTATACATCAGCCAGCCGACACTGACCAAGTATATCAACCGACTGGAGGAGGAATTGGGAGTCCGGCTGTTTGACCGGTCAGTGCAGCCGATCCAGGTTACCCGGGCAGGCATCACATTTATCGAGGAAATGAAGAAGATTCAGAACCGGGAGCTCATGCTTAAAGCAAAACTTCTGGAGATGAGCAGAGAAAAGGGTACCATCCGGGTAGGTGTCGCACCGGTGCGAGGCGAATATATCCTCCCATCCGCAATCCGTCGTTTCCTGAAAAAATATCCGGACGTATCTATTTATGTAGATGCTGATCTGGAGGAGAGATCCGAGCATGCAGTCGCCAAGGGAGACATTGATATTGCGGTGGGCATCTTCAGCACCGCGTATGAGGAGCTTTATTATGAGGCTCTTGAGGAATACGAAATCTTCCTTCTGTGTTCACGCACACGTATCCCCGGGCTGGGACCGGAGGAGGGTACACTGGAACATCCGTATTTTATAGACCCGGAAAAGCTCAATGGTATGCGTGTGCTGCTGCCTGCTAGTGGCGGCGGGCAGTATCAGGCAGCAGACCATGCTCTCAAAAAGCATGATATTGTACCTGTTGGAGAGATTTGCTGTGGTAATCTGCATACCTTATATGAGCTGGCAGCTGCTGATTGTGGATTTTTATTTTGCACGCCGCAGGACTTTATTATGCGTTATCCAAAGGAAACAAAAAGTATTGCGTTTTGCCGATTGCGGGATGAGACCATGCTGCAGAAGGTATATATGACCTGGCGGAGAGAGGATACGGATGATCCCATGATCCGGGAGATGGCGGAGGATCTCCGGCTTTCGGTACATCTGGAAACCCGTGGAAGAACTCCCAATGATGAGGTGTTTGCAAGGCGGAGATGAAGCGGTAGGGTTCATTCAAAGGTATATTTGTGCAGCATTGATGTAACTTGGCATTATATCCGAAAAGGAATATGATGGGCAGTAAGGCAAAAACATTGGCAGGAACTGATCCGTGCGGATCAGATATACAAGGTAGCGTCAGGTAAAGTTATGAAAAACCAAAGCCGGAATAAAAGGGGCTAACGAACCTTGGACTACCATATATAAAAAGGAGAAAAGAATGGATTACGCAAAGGAATCACTGAAAAAGCATTATGAGTGGAAGGGAAAAATCGAGATTAAGACACGCGCATCGGTATCCACATCAGAGGAGCTTGCCCTTGCCTATACACCGGGAGTGGCAGCACCTTGTCTTGAGATTCAGAAGGATGTCAATAAGTCCTATGAACTGACCAGAAGGTGGAACACGGTTGCGGTTGTTACCGATGGCACGGCAGTCCTTGGTCTTGGCGATATCGGACCCGAAGCAGGTATGCCGGTAATGGAGGGAAAATGTGCTCTCTTTAAGGCATTTGGAGATGTGGATGCCATCCCGCTGTGTGTGCGTTCCAAGGATCCGGATGAGATTGTACATACCATTGAGCTGCTGCTTGGATCCTTTGGCGGCATTAATCTGGAGGATATTTCTGCTCCACGCTGCTTTGAGATCGAGGAGAAGCTGAAAAAGATTTCGGATATTCCGATCTTTCATGATGATCAGCATGGAACCGCAGTCATTACCCTTGCCGGTCTTATGAATGCGCTCAAAGTGGTACATAAGGATATCAATGAGATTAAAATCGTCACCTCCGGCGCGGGTGCTGCGGGCATTGCCATCATTCGCCTGCTCATGGCAATGGGGCTTAAAAATGTGATCATGACCGATCGTCACGGTGCAATTTATGAAGGGAGAGACAATCTTAACCCGATTAAGGAGCAGATGGCTAAGATCACGAACTTTAATCATGAGTCCGGCTCACTTAAGGATGTTATTAAGGGGGCGGATTGCTTTATCGGAGTTTCCGCACCGGGCACACTGACACCGGATATGGTTCGTTCCATGGCTAAGGATCCGATTATCTTTGCCTGCGCTAACCCGACACCGGAGATTTTTCCGGAGGATGCCAAGGCGGCAGGTGCGGCTGTGGTATCTACCGGACGCTCGGATTTCCCAAATCAGATCAACAATGTACTCTGCTTCCCGGGTATTTTCCGAGGAGCGCTTGATGTACGTGCATCGGATATCAATGATGCCATGAAGATTGCGGCAGCCAAGGCAATTGCCGGGCTGGTTTCTCCGGAGGAGCTGAATGCAGATTATATTCTGCCTAAGGCGTTTGACCCGAGAGTAAAGGATGCCGTGGCAAGTGCTGTAGCACAGGCGGCGAGAGAGTCAGGCGTAGCCAGGATCTGAGAGAAGTACTGCTCACTGGTAAAGTAGAGGATAGATTTGTATAAAGCTTATAATAGCGTAAAGATTATCATAGCATAAAGAGCATAAAAGGCCGTTCCGGATGTGCAGCGATGCAATCCGGGACGGCTTTTTTGTTACTGCTCCTGCTGTGTATAGTTTTCAATCTTTTCCAGATCCGGAGCTTTTTCTTCGTGATGCTTAAGGTACCATGCCTTGATTTTCTGGAAGGTTTCCGGGCTCAGGACGTGCTCAATCCGGCAGGCATCCTGCCCGGCAGTGTATGCGTTTACCCCGAGGTCCACGAGGACATTGGTAATTACCACATGCTTCTCATAGGTGCCTTTTGCAATCTGCATGCCGTCCTCTGTCAGGTGGATATATCCATGTTCATCCATCGTAATCTGCCCTTCCTCGCGGAGGCGCTTCATGGCGATGCTGACACTTGGTTTGGAAAAGCCGAGCATGTTGGCAATATCAATGGAACGGACAAAGGGATGATCCATGGAGAGCATCAGGATACTTTCCAGATAATTTTCGGAAGATTCATGAGTTTCATGTGCTTTCATTTCAAGTTTTCATCCTTTCTTTTTATATAAGAAGTATAACACAGTGGTCAATGGTATATATAGTTAAGATTGACTAACTTTTTTGAGGGATTCTATTGACATTAAAGTTAGTTAATGCTAATTTAATGTAACGAAAGAGTTAGCTGAATATAACTCTTGTATTTATTTACTTATGAAAGAGGGTAAAAGATATGCCACTATCATTGTGCGGACCTGGTGAGTATCAGGTGATGCGTATTACCGGGGACGAGAAGATCCGACAGCACCTGGAGGCTTTGGGATTTACACCGGGCAGCAGCATTCGCGTGATTTCAAAAAATGGAAGTAATCTGATTGTGCAGGTTAAGGAATCCCGTCTTGCAATTGATGGAACGATGGCAAAGAGAATTATGGTCTGAGCGTTCATTAAAGAACGATAAGATAGAAAGCGTAAAAGCTTGGGAGGTATTTTGAGTATGACGCTGAGAGAAGTCCAGCCTGGACAGGATGTGGTTGTAACTAAAATTACCGGCGAGGGTGCCGTGAAACGTAGAATCATGGACATGGGCATCACAAAAGGCACGCCGATTCATGTGAGGAAGGTTGCTCCGCTTGGGGATCCTGTAGAGCTTACGGTCAGAGGCTATGAGCTTTCCATACGGAGGTTTGATGCTGAAATGGTAGAAGTGGAAGCAGGAAAGTAAAAGGAAGGAGACAAAGCACATGGCAATAACAATCGCATTAGCCGGTAATCCGAACTGCGGCAAGACAACACTATTTAACCAGCTTACGGGAGCAAATCAGTACGTTGGTAACTGGCCGGGTGTAACGGTAGAAAAAAAGGAAGGCAAGCTCAAGGGACACGAGGATGTTACAATTGCCGACCTTCCCGGCATTTATTCTCTCTCTCCGTATACGCTGGAGGAGGTTGTCGCGAGAAA
>DJXY01000157.1 GCA_002449915.1 Oribacterium sp. UBA6992 | reverse complement strand
GAGCCGCCGACCCGCACGTTTCCACCGATATCCTTAAGCATACCTCCGACACTGACCGTAGGATCCTTCTCCGCTTCGAGCAGGATTTCGGTAATCATGGATGTGGTTGTGGTCTTACCATGCGTACCGGAAACATTGATGGCTTCCTTATAGTTCCGCATAATCTCGCCGAGAAGCTGGGCTCTTGTAAGCATCGGAATGCCAGCCTCCTCTGCTGCCTTAAACTCCGGATTATCCGGATGAATTGCCGCAGTATAAACAACCACGTCTATAGATGCGTTGATATTGTCAGCACTCTGCGGATAGTTTACTTTTGCCCCCATAGCCGCAAGATGGTCGGTAAGCTTTGACTCATGGCTGTCCGAGCCGGAAACCGTAAAGCCCCGGTCCAAAAGGATTTCAGCCAGCCCGCTCATGGAAATCCCGCCAATGCCGATGAAATGGACATGGACAGGTGTTTTAAAATTTATCTGATACATATATGCCTCTTTTTCATTTGTTTTAGCGACTGCATTATAGCATTGCCATGAGCATATGACAAGCCACGTAGATATTCTACGTACCCTCTCCGGATCCATCTTCCGGTAACTGCATCGGCGCTGTGAGATGCTCTCTCGGGATACTGCCCGGACTTAAATGCTCGGTCCGTATCTTATGGTTGATGCGTTCAATCTCCTCTAAAAGGTCCTGCGCAGAAAGAATCTCGGTGCCTTTGTCTCTCCAGGTGATCACCTGCACAACCTTATCCGAGGTTGCCACTGCAATCTGATCCGTTGCGGAGAGCCTGTGTGCCTCCTCCTCAATGTACTGGTCGGCAGTCATGGCTTCCCGGGTAAATACAACATAGATATTATGATACCGGAATTTCTCTACCGGATGTCCGCTGACACGATAGGCATCAAAGACAGCGATCACTTCCTTACCGGTAAAGCCCTGATAGTTCGACAGGATGTCCAGAAGCTTACCTCTTGCCGCATCCAGATTTGTCCTGGCAAGCTCATTTAAATCCTTCCATGCAAATATAATATTGTAGCCATCCACCAGCAGGTACTGTTTCCTCCGCTCCGGCGGCTTTTTCTGATACTTCTCCGAAGGTTCCTCTCTGCTGGCTGCGCGGATGGTTCTCGCGGCAGCTTCATTCACCTCCTGTGCCCGGTTCCGGATTTTACCATAGGTATTGATAAAAATGTTTTCCAGCTCCTGATCTCCGATATAATGCCCGGATGGCGTATAATTTTCCTTTCTGTTACGGCGCTGCTCCGCGCGCTCCAGGTCTTCGGCAAAATCACGGCGCTCTCCGCTGTCCTCCTTTGCAAGCGGAGACTCTACATGCATATATTTCTCCACCTGATCAAAGGGTACAATGAAGCCGGAGCCATGCGCACAGAAAACAGACGAGCATGGATTCAGCAGATCCTGATCGGGGTCATAGCCACGCTGTAAAATTACTTCCTCTGCATTATGGCAGCGGTCATAGCCTGCAAGCGTAACAAACAGGTGCCCTCTGCCCTTGGTATAAACCATGACATCCCTGGCATAGTCCCGCATGGTAACCACCGGTGCCCGACCTTTCAGCACGGTTTTATCTCCATTGGTCTCCGGCGGCATAAAACTTCCCTCCATACTGCCAATGTCGGTCATTGCCCTGCCTACATACTCTGTCGGAAGTTCAAGTGTAAACGCATAATAAGGCTCCAGAAGCACATTGACAGCCTTCCTGAGACCCTGCCGTACGGCTCTGTAGGTAGCCTCCCGGAAATCTCCTCCCTCGGTGTGCTTCTGACTCGCCCGTCCCGTAATTAATGTAATCCGCATGTCCGTAATCGGCGAACCGGTCAGTACGCCGGGATGCTCCCGTTCCTTAAGATGCGTAAGCACCAGTCTCTGCCAGTTGCGCGGAAGCACATCCTCCGGACAGTCCAGAGCAAACTGAAGCCCTGTCCCCCGCGGCAAGGGCTCCAGCAGGAGATGTACCTCCGCATAATGTCTGAGCGGTTCAAAATGACCCACACCCTCGACCGCGTCCTGGATCGTTTCCTGATACAGGATCTCGCCAGGTCCAAAGCCTATGCTGATGCCGCAGCGCTCCTTCACAAGCCGTTTTACAATTTCCGTCTGCACCTCGCCCATGAGATGCACATGGATCTCGCGGAGCTCCTTAAGATAGGTAATGTGAAGCTCCGGGAACTCGTCCTGAAGATCTGATAATTTACGGTAAAGCTCCTCAGGATCTGCATCCTCCGGGAGCACCTCATAATCCAGCACAGGCTTAAGGCTTGTCTCTCCAGCCCCTGGTTCTATGCCGATGCCATCCCCTGTTTTCAGGCTGCGAATGCCCGTGACCGCGCAGATATCCCCTGCCTCTGCAGTGTCCTTTGTCTCATATTTTATACCACTGTAAAATCGGATTTCATTGACCTTTTCTCCCGGCAGGAGCTCAGTCCTCGTCTTAAGTGTGCCTCCTGTAATTTTAAGCCAGGTGAGGCGCTGATTTCCTTCCTTTGAAATTTTAAAAACTCTTGCGCCAAACTCCTCCGGATATGCCGGGAGTTCCGTAAGTGCATAAAGAGCATTTAAAAGCTCGTCGATCCCCTGAAGTTTAAGCGCGGAACCAAAGAATGCCGGAAAAAGGCTGCGTTCCCGAATGAGCCTGCGGAGCTCCTCCGGGGGAAGCATACCGGTTTCAAGATAGCGGTTCATTGTGGCTTCATCCGTAAGAGAGACATTCTCCGCAACATCCTCCGGCAGCTTAAGCTCCGGGACGCCATCTGTCAGCCGGCACTCTGTACCTGTGAAATCCACAATGTGCTGAGACAGCTTCTCCCGGAGATTTCCGCTGATCTCTGCCCGGTCTGTTCCCGGCTGATCCATCTTGTTAATAAAAAGAAAGGTCGGGATCTGATAATGCTTTAACAGCTTCCAGAGCGTTTCCGTATGCCCCTGGACACCGTCAGAGCCATTGATCACAAGGATAGCATAATCAAGCACCTGCAGGGTACGTTCCATTTCCGCGGAAAAATCAACATGTCCCGGAGTATCCAGCAGGATGATCTCGCGATCATACAGTGGAAACATCGCCTGTTTGGAAAAGATCGTTATGCCTCTCTCCTTCTCCATCGGATCCGTATCCAGATAGGCATCGCCATGATCTACACGTCCCAGACTCCGAAGCTTCCCGGAGCGATATAAAAGACTCTCGGCGAGTGTGGTTTTACCGGCATCCACATGCGCCAGGATACCTACTGCCAGCTGCCTCATCTTGCCTCTCTACCTTCTTTAGAGATCACAATGTCCTCTGATCGGAATTTTTTCCGCATTTCCGCCTCGGCACGTTCAAAAACCTCTCGCAGCTGGTCTACAACCTGCCCGAAATCCATGCCTTCCTCATCCACCGTGATATCCGCATATTTCTCATACAGGCGAGTGCGCTCATCATAGAGATCTCTCAGCGTATAGCCCTCCGGGATGGCAACCCCTCGATCCACCACGTTTCCGACTCTCCGGCACATTTCCTCATAGGAGATTTTAAGATACACCAACGTGGAAATTTCCTTTAAGTGCTGCATCCCCCAGTCCTCATAGCAGATGGAGCCCCCTGGCGCGATCACAGCATTTCCCGGATGGATCGACGCTGCGGTATCTCCCTCGATCTTGAGGAATCCTTCATTCCCCTGCTCTGCGATGATTTCTTTTAACAGCTTGCCTGTTTTCTCCTGAATTACGATGTCCAGGTCAATAAAATTCATACCCAGGCGCTTTGCAAGCAAAACGCCGATGGTGCTCTTGCCGCTCGACGGCATTCCGATAAATGTTATATTCACATTAGTGTCCTCTTAATCTCTGGTCCATCAGGTCTTTGAAGCTTAAAGCTGCTCCGCAAACATGGTAAGCGGCGGCACGAGCTGCTTTTTCCGGCTGACTACACCCGGCAGACGAACCGTCCAGCTGTCATCTGTCGGATCCTCCGGATCTCCGATCTCATGATCACAATGCACGGCAAAAGCATTCTCCACAAGCTGACCCGAGCCTGCGCCGACACTGATGAGGATCGTATCCTGATTGAGGATGTTTGTGAGCATAATGAAGCTCATATCAATTCCCTCCTCAGTAAGTGCCTTCTGCGCATAG
>DJXY01000081.1 GCA_002449915.1 Oribacterium sp. UBA6992 | reverse complement strand
TCCGGTCCGATCTCCATAACCTTGGATTTTGGAAGCATGCCTGCGCCGGCAATCAGAGCAATGCCCAGTGCCGCGTAAAAAATGCCGACCACCAGGTCGCCATATTTCTTAAAGAACATACCGTTCCCCCTTTCTTGTCCGGTTTCTCCGGACGCCCTGCCCTCTTACAGGAAATCTATTTCATAAGGTATCCTCAGACCTTATAAAACACAAAAAATCATTACATGAAGCCTGCAGCTCAAGATGAAACGCGCTGCGTTTATATATAATGTATAATCACTTTGCAGAATCGAGTGAATATATATCTGAATTCACAATAGGAATGGATCATTTATTGCCAGTAGGTGAATATATATTAAAAAATTTCGTCAATTTCCTATCAACTGAAGTAAGTATAACGGTGTAAAGATTTGAAGTAAAGCGCATAAAGTTAATAGAATCATAAGCAAAACTTATTGTACAGTGGTACTTTGATAAGCTTTTCTGTTAGTTTTACTTATGCATACATTAGCAAAACTAATGATATATTTTTGACGTAAAGTATTTTATGATTTTCAGCAGAATCAAACGATGCAGCGAGTGCTATGATGATGGTAAAACGATCTGGATCATGAGGTAGTCTTATGTAAATATCCAAAACATGTAAGGATGCCTCAAATACATTCATCAGGCACAGCAATTCTCCGGAGGGTAATATGGATTTTAAGCAATGTGAATATATGGTAGAGATTGCCAAGGAAAACAACATTACAAGAGCTGCCAAAAATCTCTTTATCTCACAGTCTGCTCTGAATCAGCAGCTGCTCAAGCTGGAAAAAGAGCTTGGCACACAGCTTTTTGTGCGATCTCGTACCGACTGGCATCCTACGGAGGCAGGCGAAATCTATCTGGAAGGCGCACGGAAGGCCCTTCTCATCCGGCAGGATACGTATAAGCGGATCTACAATATCACGCATTCCGGAAAATCCGAGCTCAAAATCGGGCTTACTGCCGGCAGAGGCATTCGCATGTTTACAGAGATCTATCCCGCCTTGCATGAGAAGTTTGCCGATCTCAAGATCTGCCCATTTGAAATGGGTGTAAAAAGTCTGCAGAAGGCTTTAACGAGTGGGGAAATCGACCTGGGATTTGTGACACTGCGGGAGGATCAGCGGACGAGTGACGACTATCGTAAAATCGGTTCCGAGGAGATGTGCGTGCTGGTGCCAAGGCTCTACCCTTTGTGCGCAAAATATAAGATGGATGGGGATCAGCTTCCGGTCCTCAATCTTAAAGATCTGCAGTATGAGCCTTTTGTACTGCTCTCTGCCGCCTCCACAAACCGGCAGATTATTGATGATATTTTTGCCGGAGCAGGCTTTGAACCGAATATTCTGCTGGAGACCAACACCACTGGCAGTATCCCGTCGCTGGTTGCCGCAAATCTCTGCTGTGCGATTGTCCCGCGGTATTATGCGGATATATCCAACCCCAGGATTGCCACCTATGTTCTGCCAAATCATCCGTACTGGGATCTCTGCGTCACCAGCCGCAAGGGTGCCTATATTACGGATGCCGGCATGGAGTTTATCCGTCTGGTGCAGGATTACTGGGATAAAAATCTTGTCAAAATCCAGACAAATTAGAAATGTAAGGGGATGTTTCATCCGCACGGGAGGTCATCCTCAAACCCTCCCTTGTTTCCGAAGCCAGCGGTAAAAGATCAGGCAAAGCACTGCCGAGAGCAGAGAGCCGGCAGGTGCCGCAAGTCCCATGGCGTAGAGTGTTGCCGGAAACATCACTGTCGCAAGATATGCACCCGGGATACGGATCAGCAGCACGGAGCATACATTATGGACAAAGGACAGAATCGAAACGCCAGCTGCGCTGAAAAATCCGCTAAATGGGAAGTGCACGCCTGCCATGATACAGTCAAGTACATACGTCCGCATATACTGCACCGCAAGTTCCCGCACAACTTCGTCACTGGTGAACATCGTGAAAAACGGCGCGGAAATGAACTGAAACAATATGGCAAAAAAGACTCCGATGCTCACAGCAATGCCGATTCCATATTTCAACGCTGCCCTTGCTCTCACAGGATTTCCGGCTCCGATGCTTTGAGAAGCAATGGTTGACACGGTGGAAAGCATCGTTGAGGGAACAAGGAAGAGAAAACTGATGGTTTTTTCCACAATACCGACCGCTGCGGAAATATCTACGCCCCGGCGGTTGGCGATTACGGTGATGATCAAAAAAGAGATCTGGATAAAGCCATCCTGACAGGCAATCGGCGTACCAATGCCTAAAATCTGCCGCATCACCGGTCGCGCCGGCTTGAGATCTGCCCTGGATATTTTTATCAGCTTCTTTTTTATGATGGAGACAAGGGCAAAGCCCACCGAGCACGCCTGTGCAAGGACGGTACCCCACGCTGCACCGGCGGCGCCCATCTTAAGCGGACCCATGAAAACAAGATCAAGGATAATATTCACAAAACATGCAACGGCAATAAATGTCATCGGGCTCCGGGAATCCCCCATGCCTCGGAAAATCGAGCTTAAGATATTATAGGCAACGATAAACGGGATGCCGGCAAAGCATATGGTAAGGTATGCCGATGCTCCGGGTACTGCCTCCGCAGGTGTGGACATGATCCTGATCATCGGCTGCACCAGCATAAGGGGTACGAACGTAAGCACTGCCGCCACTCCGAGAAAAAGCGTCACCGTATTACCAACGGCACGGGAAATCCCGTTTTCATCCTCTGCTCCGACAAACCTGCCAATCATAACTGTAGATCCCATGGCAAGTCCCACGATCATTACTGTCAGCATGTGCATGATCTGCGATCCGATGGAAACTGCGGAAATCACATCTGCCCCGTTAAACTGTCCTGCGATAAACAGATCCGCAAGACCATATAGTGTCTGTAAAAAGTAGGATAAAAAATATGGCAGAGAAAACATGGTGATGTTCTTTAAAAGATTCCCCTGAGATAAATTACGCTGCATGTTTTGCCTCCTCCAATATATATCGCATATATTAGCGCTTTAAATTTATAAAGTCAAATGCTTCAAAAAATCCCGGAGGGGATCCGCCCCTCCGGGATGAACCAGCTACCAGCATCCATTACGATCTACCAGCATCTGTCGTTATCTGCCGATATTTTAGGCTTTAAGCCGTTATGTGCCAGGATTTACCGCATGGTCGAGTATCCCATCAGGTATTCGTCAACCTCACGGGCGCACTCTCGCCCCTCTTCAATCGCCCAGACCACAAGGGACTGACCTCTGTGCATATCTCCTGCTGCAAAAACCTTATCCGAAATCTTGCCGTCCGCACTGACCGCACGGTACTCTCCGCCATTGACGCCACCGGTGAGGATCGTGTTCCGCTGCGTAAGCTTAAGACCAAAGGCATCCGCCACGTAATTTTCACAGCCGAGGAAGCCCGCCGCAATCAACAGCAGCTCGCACGGAAGTTTCTGCTCTGTCCCCTCCAGCATCACCATCTTGCGGTTCTCAAACTTCACCTTTACGGTCGTCACAGACTTAAGATTTCCCTTTTTGTCTGTTTCTACACTCTTTACCGTTGTCTCATAGACACGCGGATCTTTACCAAAAACCTCTAAAGACTCCACCTGACCATAGTCCACCTTGAGTGTCCTGGGCCACTCCGGCCACGGATTGGAGGCTGTCCGCTCCACCGGGGGCTTGGGCATCATTTCGATTGAAGTGACGCTCTTGCACCCTTGACGGATCACCGTGCCAGTGCAGTCATTTCCTGTATCACCCCCACCGATAATGACGACATTTTTGCCCTTGGCAGAGTACTCTGCCGGCAAGGTCCCGGCTTTTTCAATTTCGACTTCCACTGCACTTCCGGCACGCTCCAGCGCCTTGGTCTGCTGGGTCAGGAAATCCACAGCAAAGTAAACGCCCTTCGCCTTGTCGATGCCCTCTGCCGTAAGCGGACGCGCCTTTTTAGCGCCGCAGGTCAGTACCACCGCGTCAAAGTCATGTCTCAGCTCCTCTGCAGTCACATCCACACCGACATTGACCCCGGTACGGAAGGTCACCCCCTCCGCTTCCATCAAGGCGCGGCGCCGCCGGATCACAGCCTTCTCCAGCTTCATATTGGGGATGCCGTACATCAGGAGTCCGCCGATTTCATCCTCCCGCTCCAGTACAGTCACGAGATGTCCACGGTGATTGAGCTGATCCGCCACCGCAAGTCCGGACGGACCGGCACCGATGACCGCCACTCTCTTACCGGAACGAACTGCCGGAATTCTTGGCTTCATAAGACCGGATGCGAATGCACTCTCAATGATATAAAGCTCGTTTTCATGCGTGGTAACAGGCTTATCATTAATACCCTCAAGACAAGCCTTTTCACAGAGCGCCGGGCAGACTCTGCCGGTGAACTCCGGAAAATTGCTGGTCTTTAACAGCCTTGACAACGCATGCCCGAGATGTCCGTGATAAACCTCATCATTCCACTCTGGAATCAGATTGTGCAGCGGACAGCCCGTGTACATACCACTCAGCTTCATACCGGACTGGCACATCGGCACACCGCAGTTCATGCAGCGTGCACCCTGCCTTTCCCGCTCCTCCTCACTCATCGGGACGTGAAACTCCTTAAAATTTTTGATCCGCTCCTGCACTGGGAGCTCTTTATTATCTACTCTCTGATAATCGAGAAATCCTGTCGCCTTTCCCATTTTACTCCCTCCTTACGCAAACAGACTGCGGAATGCTTCCATCTCGGCATTTTCATGGGAAATGCCGGTCTCCTCAAAGTGACTCACCGCCACCAGCACCTTCTGGTAATCCTTAGGCAGGATCTTCTTAAAGTACGGTAGGAAACCCTGGAAGTTGTCAAGGATTTCATGGCCTTTCTCCGAGTCTGTCTCCTTGACATAATCCGTAAGGATGCCCTTCAGCTCCTGAATGTCGTATTTCTCCGTTACCTCATACAGCGAAACCATACCCTTATTCATCTTGCGGTACAGCGAATGATCCATATCCAGCACATACGCGATGCCGCCGGACATGCCAGCCGCAAAGTTCTTTCCGGTCGGTCCCAGAATTAAAGCTCTGCCGCCGGTCATATATTCAAGACCATGATCGCCGCAGCCTTCCGCCACCGCAGTGGCACCGGAATTACGCACGCAGAAACGTTCGCCTGCAATGCCCTCAACATAGCACTTGCCTGCCGTTGCGCCGTACAGTGCCGCATTTCCGATAATGATGTTTTCCGACGGGCGGAATGCTGCCTTACGGGATGGTGTCACAACGAGCTTACCTCCGGACAGTCCCTTACCAAAGCCGTCATTGGCGTCTCCTGTGAGATGAATCGTAAGACCTCTCGGGATAAAGGCACCGAAACTCTGTCCGCCGCCGCCTATGGCATTGACCTTATACGTATCCTCCGGAAGTGATCCGTCAAAACGGGTCGTGATTTCCGAGCCGAGGATAGCGCCGAAGCTCCGGTTGGTGCTGGTGACCTCGACCGTTTCCTCATGCGGCTCTGCCTTGGCAAACGCAGCTGCAAATTTCGGAACCAGCGTGCCGAGATCCAGTGTCTTTTCCAGATGGAAATCATATACTGCCTTTGGATCAAAGTGATGACTCTCCTCCGGACCGGCAACGTCTCTCGGATCCAGGATATCAGAGAGGTTGACCTTTGAAGCACGTGCCGTTACCTGATGGTCACGTGTCTTTAAGCAGTCTACCCGGCCGATCATCTCGTTCACCGTACGAAATCCAAGGCTTGCCATAATTTCGCGGAGCTCCTCAGCAATATAGCGCATGAAGGTCTCCACATACTCAGGCTTACCCTTGAAGCGCTTCCGGAGCGTTTCATTCTGCGTGGCAATACCAAACGGACAGGTGTCCTTGGAGCAGACACGCATCATCATGCAGCCCATGGTGACCAGCACCGCAGTGGCAAAACCATACTCCTCTGCGCCAAGCAGCGCGGCGATCGCGACATCTCTGCCGCTCATAAGCTTGCCATCGGTTTCCAGGATCACACGATTTCTTAAGCCGTTTTCCACAAGTGCCTTATGCGCCTCTGTAATGCCGAGCTCCCACGGAAGTCCTGCGTGGTGAATGGAACTAAGCGGAGCTGCTCCCGTGCCTCCGTCATAACCGGAAATCAGGATGACCTGCGCTCCCGCCTTGGCAACACCGGAAGCGATGGTACCGACACCCGCCTCGGAAACAAGTTTCACAGAGATCCTTGCATGACGGTTTACATTTTTAAGATCATAAATCAGCTGCGCCAGATCCTCGATCGAGTAGATATCGTGGTGTGGCGGTGGCGAGATCAGAGATACTCCCGGAGTTGAGAAACGGGTCTTGGCAACCCATGGATAAACCTTCTTACCCGGCAGATTTCCGCCCTCGCCCGGCTTTGCGCCCTGTGCCATCTTG
>DJXY01000111.1 GCA_002449915.1 Oribacterium sp. UBA6992 | reverse complement strand
GAACGGAGGTTACCGATACGTTTCAGCTTGCCACGGCATTGAGCTATGCCCTGGATCAGGTAAAGTATATTTTTGGCATAAATATTGGTCCTGCATATCTTAGCGGGATTACCTGGACGGATGTGATTCCCGAAATGAAGTATTTTGTTTATGGAAGCTGGATTCCGCTTTTGCTTCTTGTCGTATGGTTCCTTATTATATCGATCCGACGGGGATATTTCCGGACGACGGCATGGTTTGGAAATCATGCTCTGTTTCTTGGATTCATTGCGCTTTGCATCGGATGCTCCTCTGTTACAATCCGGGTGGAGATGCGCTGGGTCTATGTGAGCTATACCGGAGCGCTGCTCTACCTTGGATGGATGATCGGCGTAATCAGCGGGAGAGAGCAGCCGGAGCGTTACGTAGGAGAAAGCTTGAAGTTTGGGAAACGGAGAGTCTCTGACCGGGTGCTGCCGCTTCTGTTTCTTGTTTACTGTGTCCTGATGACTCCGGTAGAGAGATATTACCGCACCTACTATAATCAGATTTATTTCTGGGAAAATCAGGACCGTATGAACTCTCTCGCGGAGCAGACCGTCATGAAATATGGCATTCAGGGTGTACTTGGAAAACAGGTCTATATCCTGGGCAATACCTATGAGATGACGGATTTCTATGCCCGCACCTTTTTTAAGGTCTATGATCCGGAAAAAACCGGACAGGGCACGGAGATTCATTTTATTGAAAGCATAGACGAGCTTCCGGAGGAGGCAAGTCTTCGGAACTCTATTGTACTGAAAGAGGCGCCGGAAAAGAGGGGATATGATGATATCACAGCGGAGAGCTTTAGAAACAGGAAATAAAAGCAGAAAGAGCAAAGGTCAAAGGAACGGCACGACCGGAGCAATGTATACAGTGCGTACAGGACTGGTGCTGGCACTGCTTTTTTCCGCACTTCTCTTGGTCTATGTCACACATGCGTCACGGGATGTTGTCTTTGCTGATTACATTCGCCTTGTGAACTCGTATTTGCCGGATCCGTTGAAGCCGGAGAGCTTCTTTACGCCCGATATCCTCACAAGGATTCCGCTGACCTATCTTGTCCGCTGGGTGAATGTCCGTCTGTTTTCATATTCCGTGCATTTTGACAGAGTGCTCGGGATTCTCGGACTGTTTTTGTCTTCAGTCGTGATCCTTATGTATGCCGGGAGAGAGCGCACACCGGCGGTCATATTGCTGCCTGTGCTGCTTGTGCTTTTTAGCCTGAATAAGTGGGAAATGCTTTTAAACGGCAGCGGGTATGCACATTTTCTTGCATTTGCCTGTTTTTACTGGAGCTTTCTGATCGCAGACCGGATCTATACCGGCACGGAAAAGCGGCATGACCGGCTCTTGATGGTGCTGCTGCCGTGGCTTACGCTGCTCACGGCAGGACCGTATATTGCGGTTTATCTCGTCACCATGATTCTGTGCGGACTCTGGATCGGGCTCCGGGAGCATAAAAATACCGTACTCTGGATCGTCTCCTCGGTACTGGTGCTGGGTTTATATTTTCTTTCCAATCATTACGCGGTCTATGAGTACTCTGGAGCAAGAGATGTAAGTCTCAGGGAGGTGCTCACGCAGTATCCTGGATTTGCGCTTCACTTTTTCTTAAATGGATTTGCATCCATGCTGCTCGGAGGCGAGGTGCTGGAGGAGCTCCTTAAGGGAGCAGTGCTTGAATACTGGGGCATTTATCTGCTCGGAGCCTTTGTGCTTTTTAGTTATGCGGCTGCATGGGTCCTTTATGTATATCGGGGCTACTGGAAACGGACACTGTTTCCGGCACTCTTAATGCTTTACGGGCTTGGCAGTCATGCGATTGTTTTTTTGTCACGGTATATCTTTTTAAATGAGACGTATGCATGGCAGAGCAGATACGCACTGCAGTATCAGAGCGGAATCCTCGGGATCCTGCTGGTGCTGGGGCTCTACATCCGTGAGGAGAGGCGCGCGCAGAAAGGCTTACGGAAATCTGTTTTTATCCTTATTACTCTTTTGCTTCCATTGACCTTTGCTCTCGGAAACTGTTATACTACCTCTCGTGAAATCCGGAAAATGCCATATCGTCTCGCAAGCTTTGAACGGATGGAATCAGCTGCGCTGGATCCGGAGGAGTACAGCGATGAGGAACTGGAGACCGTGTTTGAGTACCATCATGGGGGAGATCGGATCCGTCACGCCCTTGATATTCTGAGAGAACATCATCTGAATGTTTATAAGAAATATAGTGAAGTAGAAATACAGGAGGCAGCATGAAGGTTTGTATACTTGCCGGTGGCTTCGGAACCAGAATCTCCGAGGAAAGCCATCTTAAGCCAAAGCCTATGATTGAGATCGGAGAGATGCCGATCCTCTGGCACATTATGAAGTATTATGCATCCTATGGATTTAATGAGTTTATCATCCTTGCAGGCTACAAGCAGTATGTAATCAAGGAGTTTTTTGCCAATTATTTCCTGCATAACGCGGACATTACCTTTGATTTATCCAATAACCAGATGGAGGTGCACAATCACTTTTCCGAGGACTGGAAGGTTACCATCGTCGATACCGGTCTTAATACGATGACAGGCGGTCGGGTCAAAAGAGTGCAGAAATATATCGGAGATGAGCCCTTTATGCTGACCTATGGAGACGGCTTATCGGATGTGGATCTGGAAGGTCTGCTCCGCTTCCATGAGTCTCATGGTAAAATCGCGACGATCACTACCGTGAATCTTGCACAGCAGAAGGGCGTCCTGGATATGGGGGAGGATGGCAGGATCAAGGCATTCCGCGAAAAAGCAGATGAGGATGGCGCCATTATCAACGGTGGCTTTATGGTGTTAAATCCCGGTGTCTTTGATTACCTGTATGGAGACGACTGTGTCCTGGAGCAGGAACCGATGCATAAGCTGGCAGAGGATGGGGAGCTGATGGGCTTTTATCATCCGGGCTTCTGGCAGTGTATGGATACCCAGCGGGAGAAAAAACTCCTGGAGGAGCTCTGGCAGAGCGGCAGAGCACCATGGAAGAGATGGGAGTAGGATAACGATATGGATTTTACAGAGCTCAAAGATTTTTACAGTGGGAAAAGGGTTTTTGTGACCGGGCATACCGGCTTTAAGGGCAGCTGGCTCACACTCATGCTTAAGATGCTTGGAGCCGATGTCTACGGATACGCGCTGGAGCCTCCGACAAACCCGGAGCTTTTTACCATTCTGAGACTTAAGGATGAGATTCATCATGAAATCGGAGATGTCAGAGATTTCCCGCATTTGCAGAGCGCCTTTATGGCGTCAGGACCGGATGTCGTATTTCATCTTGCGGCGCAGCCGATTGTAAGAGACTCTTATAAGTATCCGAGGGAAACCTATGAAACCAACGTGATGGGGACGGTAAATCTCCTGGAGTGTATCCGCAGAAGCTGTGCCTCCGGGGACTTTATGGTGGAGAGCGTTGTCAATGTTACTACCGATAAGGTTTATGAAAATAATGATATACCGGAGCACGCATTCCGTGAGGAGGAAAAGCTGGATGGGTATGACCCGTACAGTAATTCCAAGTCCTGCTCGGAGCTCGTGACGCACGCCTATACGAAGTCCTTTTTTACAGCTGCTTCGGAAACCGGCGGGGATGGCATGCATCTTCCGGTGATTTCCACTGCGAGAGCAGGCAATGTGATCGGTGGCGGAGACTTTGCCAATGACAGGATTATCCCGGATTGTGTGAGAGACACTATGGCTGGGAAGCCGATCCATGTGCGGAATCCGTACTCTACAAGACCCTATCAGCATGTACTTGAGCCTCTTACCGTATATCTCATGATTGCCATGGAGCAGACTAAGATGAGGGAGCGTTCCGGCTCTTATAATGTGGGACCGGATGCGTGCGATGCCATTACGACAGGTGAGCTTGCGGAGCTTTTTGTGAAATACTGGGGCGAGGGAGCCTCCTGGCAAAGTGCTGCAGAAGCCAATGCACCTCATGAAGCCAATTTCCTGAGGCTCGACTGCGGGAAGCTGAAGCATACCTTTGACTGGCAGCCGGTATGGCATGTGGAGGAAGCAGTGCGGGAGACCGTCCGCTGGTATCGGGCATGGCAGCAGGGCTCTGATATGAGAGCGTATACGGAAGCGCAGATCCGAGACTTTCTCGGGTGAAGGAAATACCAGGCTTAAAACGATAAAAGATAAAAAAACACAGATATAACACTTAAAGCCGCATCTTTCCAAGACAAGCAACATTAAAAAATGCGGAATCAAAACAATCGATCAGGAGGCAATTTATGGCAGATAAAACCGAGCAGGAGGCACGTCAGGAAATTCTTGACCTTGTTGCTGACTATGCCAAAAAGTATAAGATGCCGGAGCAGCATAAGGAGTATCACCCGGGAGACCGGATTCCGTATGCATCCAGGGTCTACGATGATAAAGAAATGGTAAATCTTGTAGATTCCGCGCTTGAGTTCTGGCTTACCGCAGGCAGATACACGGAGCAGTTTGAGAAAAATTTTGGAAAATATCTGGGCGTACGATATGTGAGTCTCGTAAATTCCGGTTCCAGCGCAAATCTCCTCGCATTTTCCACGCTGACTTCACCGCTCCTCGGAGAACGCCGTATCAGGCGTGGAGATGAAGTCATTACGGTCGCCGCAGGATTTCCTACAACCGTTACACCAATCCTGCAGTATGGAGCTGTCCCGGTTTTTGTGGATGTAACGATTCCGGGCTATAACATAGACGTGACGAAGCTTGAAGCAGCCTTAAGCAATAAAACCAAGGCGGTCATGATCGCACATACACTGGGAAATCCCTTTGATCTGGGGGCTGTAAAGAGCTTCTGTAAGGAGCATGAGCTCTGGCTTGTGGAGGATAACTGCGATGCGCTTGGCTCCACGTATACCATAGATGGAGAAACCAGGTTTACAGGCTCGATCGGAGATATCGGCACGAGCTCTTTTTACCCGCCTCATCATATGACAATGGGTGAGGGAGGTGCGACCTATACCAATAACCCGCTGCTTCACCGGATCATGCGTTCGATCCGCGATTGGGGCAGAGACTGCTGGTGCGCGCCGGGCAAGGACAATACCTGCGGACACCGTTTTGACGGGCAGTACGGCGAGCTGCCAAAGGGCTATGATCATAAGTATGTGTATTCGCACTTTGGCTATAATCTTAAGGCGACCGATATGCAGGCTGCGGTAGGCTGCGCACAGCTTGAGAAATTTCCGGGCTTTGTAGAGCGCCGCAAGCATAATTTTGCTTATCTTAAGGAGCAGCTCGTACAGGCAGGAGCAGAGGACAAGCTGATTCTGCCGGTGGCTGCCGATCATGCGGATCCCAGCTGGTTCGGATTTCTGATGACATGCCGGGAAGGTGTAGATCGTGAGAAGCTGGTGCGCTTTATAGAAGCTCATGGGGTGCAGACGCGAATGCTTTTTGCCGGAAATCTGATCAAGCACCCTTGCTTTGATGAGCTGAGACAAAGCGGCAGCGGCTACCGCGTTGTCGGTGAACTTACAAATACGGACCGCATCATGGCGGACAGCTTCTGGGTAGGCTTATATCCCGGCATGACAGATGAGAAATTAAAGTATATGGCAGAGACCATTGTGGAAGGACTGAAGCAGTGATGGCAGAGGACAGAAGCTTTGAATTTGATCTTTCCAAGGTACACCGCGCCAATCTGGAGATTCTGGAAGCCATTGACCGGATCTGTAGGGCACATCAGATTACGTACCGGCTCGATGCGGGAACCCTGCTTGGCGCAGTGCGGCATGGTGGCTTTATTCCCTGGGATGATGATGTGGATCTGGTGTTCCGCAGGGAGGAGTTTGAAAAATTTGCCGCGATTGCAGATCAGGAGCTTCCGGACAAGATGGAGTTAATTTATCCGACGGACTATCAGCATGGCAGAGCGTTTTTTGACTTTGTACCCAGAGTCATTTATAAAAATTCCAGGAGACATGCTGCGGATGATGCGGACCAGAGCTTTTATGAAGGAAAACTGAACCATCTGTGGGTAGATCTTTTTATCATTGACCGCCTGCCGGACTCCCCGATCGGAGAGAGAATCTGCAAGCTCCGGCAGCAGATTGTATTTGGTCTTGGGATGGGACACCGGAGAGAGGTGAACTTCCGTCAGTATCATGGGCTTCAGAAACTGGAGGTTATGGTGCTTGCGACTGCCGGCAGATGCCTTTCCATGCCGTTCATTTTCCGTCTGCAGGATCGTTGGGCACGGAAATATACAGATCGTGTACGAAAGACCGGACACATGACCAAAAGATCTTATTTTTCCAATTATCAGCCGGATTTTCAGTACTGCACGGTAGAGAACTCCTGGGAGGAACCGGTCAGAGACATTTTATTTGAGGGAAAGACTTTTTACGGACCGCAGGATACGGATAAAGTGCTCACCATGCTCTACCATAATTACCGGCAGCTGCCGCCGGAGGAGAAACGTGTTCCGTCTCATTCCGGACGGGAAATAGAGGTACTGGACTGACTTTGCCGATTGGTACGGATCATGCCGGGGAAAGAAGGAAATAAATTTGGCTAAGCTGTTAAGTGTGATTGTATCAGCCTATAATGAAGAGGCAGGAATCCGGGAGTTCTATGCCGTAACGAGCGGATATCTCAGGGAGCTTTTCGGATCAGGCTGGGAGTATGAGATTCTTTTTGTGAATGATGGAAGCCGTGATCATACCGGGGAAATCCTTACGGAGCTTGCCGCAGAGGATCCTCGGCATGTACGCACCATCACATTTTCCCGGAACTTCGGACATGAAGCAGCCATGACGGCAGGACTGGATTACGCATCGGGTGATGGACTTGTATTTATGGATGCGGATCTGCAGCATCCACCGCAGTATTTGAAAGAAATTACAGAAAAAATGGATGCGGGTTATGAAGTGATTTCCATGGTGCGTACACGGAATCAGACCGCGGGTCTTATTAAAAATATTACCTCCGGTGGCTTTTACTGGCTGATTAATAAGCTGTCGGATGTCCATTTTGAGCCAAACGCTTCTGACTTTTTTGCAATTTCCCGAAATGTTCAGACTGTGCTTAAGAAAAATTACAGGGAGAAGGTACGGTTTCTTCGGGGGTATGTACAGAATGTCGGCTTCCGTAAAACCACTATTTCCTATGAGGCAGCGCCGAGAGTTGCCGGAAGCAGTCACTATTCGCTTCGGAAGCTTTTTGCGTTTTCCATGAACACGATCATGTGTTTTTCCAATATGCCGTTGAAGCTCGGGATCATTGCGGGAGTTTTTTCTGCACTGCTTGGACTCATTATCCTCTGTTATACTTTGCTTACAAGAAGCGGGGCACCTTCCGGCTATGCTACCATTGTTGTACTGCTTTGCTTTATGTTTGCGGTATTATTTCTTGTGGTCGGGATCATCGGAGAGTACATTGCGGTATTGTTTGAGGAAATGAAGGACCGGCCGATTTATATCGTGGAAAATAAAGAAAATCTGCCGGAAGCGTAACACATAGAACAGTACAAACTGAAAATGCCGCAAAAATAGAGAAAGTGTAAAATGTAAAATATAAAAAACACTGAAAAAAGAGAGAAAATATAAACAGACAGAACTGGAGAAATCCGGTTTTTGTCTGTTTTTTTATCGTACAAGTTTATACTGAACAGGCAAAAAACACGAAGGATATGAAAAATAGACCTAAATTGCGGGAGTAATCTATGCAAAAATGAGCAGATCAAACAAAGGATCAAAGGATTTTCAAGGTATTGAGAAGAATAATCTATGTTTTAATAATTTAAGGATTGCTATAGTTTGATTAGCAAAAGGATCCGGGACAGGATCCCAAAGAGAAAACCATAGGAGGAAACAGGTTTTATGAAAAAAGCACTTAGCGTATTGACAGTTTCAGCAATGGCAGTATCCATGCTCGCAGGATGTGGTTCATCCTCTTCTGCACCGGCAGCAAGCACCGCAGCAGCTCAGGAGACAACAGCTGCAGCAGCTACAACAGAAGCTGCCAAGGAGGAAACCACTGCAGCAGCCGCAGCAACTACAGCAGCCAATGCCGCAGCAGCGCAGGACGTAGACCTTTCCGATAAGAAGGTTGGTGTATGTATTTATCAGTTCTCTGATAACTTCATG
>DJXY01000094.1 GCA_002449915.1 Oribacterium sp. UBA6992 | reverse complement strand
CTGCCAGTCATGGCAGTGGATCAGATCCGGATGGAAATCCAGAAGCGGCAGCGCTGACAGCGACGCATAGCAGAAGAAGCAGAATTTCTCAAGATCCCAGTACCAGTCACCATAAGGTTTGTCGCCACTGAAGTAGGACTCATTATCAATAAAATAGTATGTCACGCCATTATAAACATACTTAAGCACACCCACATAACGGCTCTGTCCAAGGTAATCCATGTAAAAATGTGTGACATACTCCATTTTTTCACGCCACTCCCATGGAATGCACATATATTTGGGGATCATAACCCGGCAATCATAATACTCTTTGTCGATGGTTTTGGGCAGCGACCCTACAACATCTGCAAGACCTCCCGTTTTAATAAAGGGTACTGCCTCTGATGCCAGAAATAGTATGTTTTTCATAAAAGTTCATCCTCCAATTATCCCGACGACCGAAATTTTGATAATTTAAGTATACTCTTTTCACGATTCTCTAGCAAGAAGTTTGAGTTCTCTGGCATTGGCGAGAACCGCCTCCGTCACTTTGCCACCGGCAAGAAGCCGCGCAAGCTCCAGGATCGATGCATTCTCATCCAGTCTTGTGATGTCGGTATGGGTGTGCCCGTCTGCTACCTTCTTTTCAATCATGAAATGAATGTCGGCTTTGGCAGCGATTTGCGGCAAATGCGTAATCAGAATTACCTGATGCATATGGGAAATACGCTTCAGCTTATCTGAAACCTTCTCTGCTGTCCTGCCGGAAATTCCTGTATCGATTTCATCAAAAATCAGCGTCGGGATTTCATCCGTATCCGCAAGTACGGTCTTAATCGACAGCATAATCCGGCTAAGCTCACCTCCGGATGCCACCTCTGTCAATGGACGCACCGGTTCTCCCGGATTAAGGCTTACCACAAAGTGAGCTTCATCCTGTCCGTTGGACGTCGGTTCCTTAAGCTTGCTGACCGGCAGGTCAAATTTCACATCCAGAAATCCCATCTCTGTCATTTCATTGCGAATGCGCTCTGCCAGCACTGCCGCGCCCTGCTTTCTTTTTTCTGTAAGCTGGCAGGAGAGCTCCTCAAGTACCTGAAATTTTTGCTGTACCTGTTTCCG
Organism: Oribacterium sp. UBA6992; assembly: GCA_002449915.1. Classification (GTDB taxonomy): domain Bacteria; phylum Bacillota; class Clostridia; order Lachnospirales; family Lachnospiraceae; genus Oribacterium. The sequence continues at coordinate 4,084 of DJXY01000094.1, read as the reverse complement.
ACAGCTTTCCCTCGCGGCATCATAATCCTCAAGCTCTGCGAGACGCCTCTCTTTCTCTTCCAACGTCGTCTCCACCTTTTGAACCGTGCCACCGTATTTCACAAGGATGCTGCGTATGAAATCCAGCCGCTCTTCAGTCGCGTGGAAATCCTCCTCGTCGTACTCATTATCCTCAAGGTACTGATCCACATCCCGGAGCGTATCCTCTGCTATGGACTCAAGATCATAAAGACTATCTGAGATCTGCTTGAGCTCCTTATCATACTGCATCGCGTCCTGAATGTCCGAGATCGCTCTTGAGAGATCCACTTCCCTCAGGATTTCACGGGCACTTGCCATCGAAGCATAGATTGTCTGGGCATTTTGATATTTGCGGTACTTATCTGCAAGCTCCTCCTCTTCGCCTTCCTTAAGTTCTGCTTTCTGGATCTCATCAATTTCAAATTTCAGGAAGTCCAGCTCCCGCTGTCTCTGTCCTTCATCAAGGGAAAAGCTCTCCAGTCTTTTCTTTTCATCGCTCCAGGCACGATATGCCATAGCCACCTGTTGACGGAGCTTACCGGTCTCGGCTTCCTGGAACTGATCCAGGATTCTGAGATGCGCGCCATCCTTAAGCAGGGACTGATGCTCATGCTGCCCATGGATATCAATCAGCATTTCCGTAAGCTGGCGTAATTTAGAAAGTGTAGCTGTCTGGTCATTAATCTTGATCTCCGATCTTGTCCTGGAAATCCTTCGCCGGATGATAACCTGTCCCTCCTCCGGCTCTATATCCATCTCCCGCATCCGCTCCATCTGCTTATCTGTGAAATCGCCAAAAACAAGTTCCACAAAGCCGGATTCTTTCCCTGTACGGATCATATCCTTACTGGATTTCTGCCCGAGCGCAAGGTTAATAGAGCCAATGATGATGGACTTACCGGCACCGGTCTCACCGGTCAGTATATTAAGTCCGGCGCCAAATTCCACATCCGCCGATGCGATCAGAGCGAGATCCTTGACATGAAGATGGTACAGCATTTCTCCCGATTTCCTCCTTAATGTAAACAGTCAGTGATTGATAATCTCTCTTAATCTGGCAAGAACCTCCTCTGCATCCTCAGGATTTTTTATAGCACACATAATGGTGTCATCTCCTGCAAGAGTGCCTACGATCGGCTCAAAGCTCATCTGGTCCAGTGCTGCTGCCACTGCATTTGCCATACCGGACATGGTCTTAATAACCAGGAGATTTCCGGCAGTATCCATGGAAAGCAGTCCCTCCCGCAGTACCCGGATGTATTTATCCGTGTGCGTACTCTCGTTACGGGTCATGACCTGATAATACTGCCTTCCCTCACCATCTGTCACCTTGGACAGCTTCAGCTCCTTGATATCTCGGGAAACGGTTGCCTGTGTCACCCGGAAGCCTTCCTGGTTCAGGAGATCTGCAAGCTCCTCCTGCGTTTCAATTTTTTTGTGGCTGACCAGCTCTATGATTTTCTGATGTCTTGATTTTTTCATTACTATTCCTCATCAGCAAGCCTCAGGCTTCCTTCATCTTTTCTCTCAGTATTTCCAAAAAGCTCTCTTTATGCAGCTTAACCAGTGTGGTCTGCTCCTCCGCCTTATAGATGCGGATCACATCGCCCACCTCAAGATCAACAATATTTTCACCATCAAAGGCAAGCACAGAATTTTCCGACTTGGCATACACCTCGATCATACGGGTATTATTGAGTACAATGGCTCTTCCATTTAAAGAGTGTGCGCAAATCGGTGTCAGGATATGCACCGGTGCTGTCGGCGATACAATCGGTCCGCCGGCAGAAAGATTATACGCGGTAGATCCGGTCGGCGTTGACACAATGATACCATCTGCCGAATAATCGCCAAGCTCCTTGCCATTATAAAAAATATTATACCGCACGATACTGATCCCGTTTTTACGAGAGAGCAGAACCTCGTTTAACGCAAGACCCTCCGCAATCATCTGTCCCTGCCGGTAAACCCTGCCCCGGATCATTTTTCTCGTATCCGGAATGTAATTACCGCTCAGAAGCGCGTCCAGTGCAGCCCTGATATCCTCCCTCCGGTTGATCTCCGTCAGGTATCCGAGATGACCTACATTGATGCCCAGGATCGGAATTTCTCTGCCCTGCAGCGTATCCGCCGCCCTCAGAATCGTTCCATCTCCGCCAAGCGTAACAATCGCATCCGACTCCGCAAGCTCTGCCTTGGAATATCTTTCCTCACGGAACACACTGTAAAGTATATCCCGCTCCTCAAGATATTCCACGATGCTTTGTGCATAGCTCTCTGCATCCTTTTTTCTCTTATTTACAATTAGTGTAATTTTCATTTACTTATCCAGCTGCTCGTGTGATAGTCTGACGATTTCCTCTGCCTTTTCCGGAAGCCAGTCCGGAGCTGGCGCAGCCTCTCCTCCAGGGTTTAATGTAAGAAGTGCAAGATACTCGATATTCCCCTCCGGTCCCTTGATCGGAGAGTACGTGAGTCCCTGAAGCAAAAAGCCTGTTTCATATGCAAAACGGATGGTGCGTTCAATCACTTCCTTATGAACGCTCTTATCCCTCACAACGCCCTTTTTACCAACCTGCTCCCGACCCGCCTCGAACTGCGGTTTGATCAGGCATACCACCTGTCCGTCCGGAGCCAGCAGTGTCTTAACTACCGGAAGAACCAGCTGCAGACTGATAAACGAAACATCTATGGAAACAAGTCCGGCGGAAACCCCGAGATCCTCCGGCTTAACATAGCGAATGTTGGTTTTTTCCATGCAAACCACACGCGCATCGTTTCTAAGCTTCCAGTCCAGCTGTCCATGTCCTACATCAATAGCAAAGACCTTGACGGCTCCATTTTGCAGCATGCAGTCGGTAAAGCCTCCGGTCGAAGCGCCAATATCAATGCAGACCTTACCGGACGGATCCACGCCAAATGCATTGATTGCCTTTTCCAGCTTAAGTCCTCCCCTGGAAACATATTTCAACACGCTTCCCCGGATCTCAATCTCGCAGTCCTCAGGAAACACGGCTCCTGCCTTGTCCTCTTTTTGTCCATTGACATAGACAATTCCTGCCATGATGGTCCGCTTTGCTTTTTCTCGTGATTCCTGCAGCCCTCTCGTTACGAGAAGCACATCAAGTCGTTCCTTTTTCACAGGATATTACTCCTTCTGCCTGTAGTTTACGGATGATGGAATCTGAATCGATCCCAAGTCCCTCTCTGAGCTTAGTAACATCGCCATGCTCCACATACATATCAGGGAGCGCGATATTGATAACCTTAACCTCCGGATGATGCTGGTGAATATATTCTGTTACCTGTATGCCATAGCCGCCCTGCAGCACGTTTTCCTCCAGCGTAACAATGACCCGGTGATGCTCTGTCAGTCTGTCCAGAATTTCCGTATCAATCGGTTTGATAAATCGGGCATTTACCAGCGTAAAATCGTATCCCTTTGACATACATTTTTTGCGAATGTGATCTGCCGTTGATACCATGGAGCCTGCAGCAATAAAAGCCACATCGCTCCCCTCATACAGCATCTCTGCCCTGCCAAGCCTGATCGGCTCCCGGAATTCCGAAAGCTCCTGATACGCGGTGCCTCTTGGGTAACGCAGGCTGATCGGTAAGGTATACTGCAACGCAAATTCCAGCATATCCTCCAGCTCATGAGCATTTTTAGGCGCCATCACCGTCATATTAGGAATACAGGTTAGATACGAGTAATCAAAAATCCCCTGATGCGTTTCCCCATCCGATCCGACAAGACCTGCACGGTCAATGGCAAATACAACATGCAGCTTCTGCAGACACACATCATGTACAAGCTGATCAAATCCTCTCTGCAGGAAGCTGGAGTAGACAGCAAAGACCGGGTGCAGTCCCGCGCTCGCCATACCGGCTGCGGATGTAACAGCATGCGCCTCTGCTATGCCTACATCAAAAAATCGCTCCGGATATTTCTTTGCAAACTCCCAGAGTCCTGTTCCGTCTGCCATTGCAGCTGTAAGCGCAACGAGCTTCGGGTCCTTTGCTCCAAGCTCCAGCATTTTCCCGGAAAAAATATCGGTATAGG